>JAYVSA010000369.1:0-21625 GCA_043775765.1 Breznakibacter sp.
CCCAATTCCATCGGCTACCATTATTATTGAAGAGCAGAATACTGGCACATCGGCCAATGGTAGCGGTGAGTACAAAGTGCCTTTGGTAACAGGTCATTATAACATACGCTTTGAAGCCATGGGGTACAAGTCGGTACGCAAAGAGGTGGATATAGCATCCAATTTCGAAACGATAGATGTTGTACTTAATGAGCAATCGTTTCAACTCAATGAAGTAATTATAGATAATAAGCAAGAAGACCCCGCTTATCCAATTATGCGAAAAGCTATTGGTTTGGCGCCATTTCATCTGAATCAAGTAAAAAGCTATACGGCAGATATTTATTTGCGTGGAACTTTGGAGATTTTAACCATTCCTTGGATCTTGAGAAATCAAATTAAGGTCAATGAGATTCCCATTAAAGCAGGTGATCTTTTTTCCCAAGAGTCGGTTAATGAGGTAAAATTTGAAGCGCCCGATAAATATCAGCAACGCGTCGTATCTATGAAAAGCAATTTCCCCGAAAGTACATCCAATCCAATCCAAAACTACGGAGAGAGTTTCTATCAACCCACACTTAATGGGCTCATCTCTCCGTTGTCTCCTTATGCATTTTCATATTACCGCTTTATTTATGAGGGATTTAGTAAGGAGAATGGTGTTATAATATGTAAAATAAGGGTTGAACCACGTCGGGAAAGCACCGAGTTATATTCGGGGTACATTTTTATTGTGGAAGATTGCTGGGCTCTTCATTCGTTAAACCTCACCATGTCCAATAGTTATGGAACCATTCAGCTCAAACAAATTTCAACACCTGTGGTAGATGATGCTTGGTTACCCATAAGTTATAACATTAAAGCCGGAGGTTCTTTGCTCGGAATAAGTGGTGGATTTGTTTACAGTGGCTCAGTGAAATATAGTGCTGTTCAAACCAATTTAGCGCTTGTAAGACCATCCATCTTAAAACCACTCACTACTTCCGACTCTTCTTTGGCAAGCAAACCGAAGCAAATTTTTAAGAAGGTAAAAAATCAGAAAATACTCGAGGAGATTCAGAAGAAAGATAAACTCACCAACAGAGATATGATTCGCTTAGCCCAAATTTCTATGGAGGAGGCAAAATCAGATACTCTTAGAGAAAATCAATCGCTCGAGGTTAAAGACCATTCAACGGTAATTGTTGAAAAAGATGCTACCAAAAAGGACTCGAGTTATTGGAATTCCATTCGTCCAATACCTCTTAGCAAAAACGAAATGAAGGCACTCCAACCAAGTTTGGCTCTCGCACAAAAGGACTCGGTGCCCAAAGATAGTACGGTGGAAAAGTTGGGTTTATTTGGTAAAACTCTTCGCACGTTAGCATTTGGAAACGATTTAAAACTGGGCTCCGACTCATCTCTCACCCTCTGGTATAATGGTGTTATAGGAATCAGACAGGCTGCGTATAATACTGTAGATGGACTGGTTTATAAACAGTTTGGCGGTGCTCATTGGCAAGTAGACTCAGTACACGCACTCAGAGTTGAACCCGAAATTGGGTACGCCTTTGCTCGAAAAAAATTAATGGGACAATTGAATTTGTCTTATAGCTATGCGCCCTTAAAACGTGGTTTATTAGAGACAAAATTTGGTAGCCATTCTACCGATTTTAATCAAGGAAGTGGCATTAACAGCTTCATCAATTCTGGCTATACACTTTTTATGCGCCAAAATTTTGCTAAATACTTCAACAATAACTTTGCCAGCATAAGTAATCAAATAGATGTAGCGAATGGCTTTGTGTGTACCGCTAAACTTACTTATGCTCAGCAAGATACGCTGGAAAATAACAGTTCATACTCCTTTTTCTATAATCAGAGCCGTTTATTTAGTTCTAACACACCCAACAATGTCGATTATAAAAGTTATACCACAAGCAGCTACAAATCATTTGTTGTAGATGTGAAACTCGAATATACTCCATTTCAGTATTATAGGATAAAGAAAGGTGCTAAAAAACTCGAATATTCAAAGTATCCAACTCTTTCGCTCGAATACCAAAAGGGATTTGCTGATGTTTTTGCCAGTAATTCTAATTTTGATTTTCTGCAAGTAGGTGTTAATCAGCATGTCAACTTAGTCGGCTCACGTTCATTGAGTTACGCTGTTAATGGTGGCGCATTCCTTGCTAAAAGGGAGTTGTTTTTTACAAATTTTAAACACTTCAATACCCAAAATATTGAAGTAAACTTTGGTAATTTCGACAACTCTTTTACCCTTCTCGACTACTATAAATACAGTTCGTCGAACTATTTTGTTGAGAGCCATATTCAATATTCTACGCCTTATCTGTTGGTGAAGCTTTTGTCTCCATTTAGAAAGCAACTTTGGACCGAGAGTCTTTATGTAAAATATCTTACCAACGAACATATAAATAACTATTGCGAAACAGGATATAGCATGAATCGCATCTTTATGGTTGCCAATGTTGCTATTTTTGCAAGTTTTGAAAATGGAACATTCAAACAGGTAGGTTTTAGATTGGGAATATCCTTTTAAGGGGGCATAAATTAAAATACTCAATATTCAGCGTTCATTCGTCAATAAATACGAGCAAATATTGGCTACTGGCTATTATTATGCTAGTTTTAACAATGAAATGACTCTTTACAACTTATAAACTCATTGAGCCATTCTCCCAAAATCCATACAAATGACGAACTACATGAAAAGACAGCTCTTTACTGTTCTATTTTTACTTCTAGGAATATCTTTTTATGGGCAAGATGTTTTGAAAAATGTGGTGGTACTTCACTCTTACAATAGCGGGTTGAGTTGGACTGATAACATCACAAAAGGTATTCTTGACGAGTTTAAACTTGAGCAAAATAGAACCGTCAATCTGCGTTTCGAATATATGGACGCTAAAAATTTTGAGAACAAGGAGCACTTTAAAATCTACGAACAATTTATATCTCAGAAATACCAAAATGTTAAGATTGATCTTATAATCTGTGTTGATAATCCAGCTTTTGATTTTTTGCAAACTTGCTATACATTTAAAGGAGTTCCCGTTGTTTTTTGCGGACTCAATTATGCCGATTCAATTCCTAAAGGCTATACTGGGGTGATGGAGGATGTTGATTTTAACGATAATATTCAAACCATTCTTAACCAAAATCCAAATTACAATAAATTATATATTGTTATAGACAAATCAATTACAGGGCAATGTGTGAATAAGAAACTCGACCAAGTTATTGCTCAAACATATCCAAATTTGAAATACGAGTATGTTACCAACTATTCACTATATGAACTTGAGCAAAAGTTAACAACGCTCAAAAATAATGACGTTCTACTCATGTTATTATTTAATTTTGATAGACTTGGAAAGGCCATTTCATACGATGTAATTCTCGATATTTTGAATCCTTATTGTAAAGTACCAATTTATGGCGTATGGGATTTTTATCTTGGCAAAGGCATTGTTGGAGGTAAAATTACAAACGCTTACAAACATGGTTTGGAAGTCTCTCAAATTGCAAAAGAGGTATTGGCAGGAGTTAAAATTGATAGTATTCCTGTTATTTCTGGCCCTACGCAATTTATGTTCGACTACAATCTCCTTACAAAATATCGTATCCAGCAATCGAGTCTGCCCAAAGGATCAATCATTATCAATACGCCATATAACTTTATTCAGCAAAATAAAACCTTATTTGTTCTGTTGGTACTTATCTTTGCTCTGTTGGTAATTCTTGTTTTTGTACTTGTTTTCCAAGTAAAAAGTATGAAAACTAATCTTTTAAAAGAGCGAGTTTTGGTAGCAAGTATTGAAACTCATACGGTGGCTTTAAACGAGGCTTTAGCCAAAGCAGAAATGGCCAATAGGCTTAAGACTAAGTTCTTGTCCAATATTTCGCATGAAATCCGAACACCCATGAATAGCATAATTGGCTTTTCAAACTTACTGGTAAATAACGATGTAGCCGAAATGCAAATGCAGTATATCCAAACTATCAACTCGTGCGGAAATCAGCTCATGGCAATAATTGACGATATTGTAAATATCTCCTTAATAGAGAGCCACCAAATAAGCGCCACCTTTCAATTGATAAATGTAAACGAGGTTTTAAATGATTTGGCTTATACTTTTAATAGCTCTTTGTTTCTTCATAACAATAAAATAGAGGTTAATTACTCCTTGAATAATCAAGAGGCTAAGTTCTTTACCGATGAGCTAAAGTTTAGGCAAATAATGACGAATATTTTATCGAATGCAACCAAATTTACGGATAATGGACTTATTGAAGTTGGATATTCTATTGTTGGACAACACATTATCCTTTATGTTAAAGACAATGGTATTGGAATTGAAAAGCAGTATCACGACTTAATATTTGAGAGATTCTGGCAAGTAGATCATTCCAACGCCAAGGTATATGGAGGCAATGGGTTGGGATTAGCTATCTCAAAAGCTTATGTTGAGTTTTTGGGCGGTAGAATTTGGGTCGATTCTCGCATGAATGAAGGGGCAATATTTCAGGTGGAATTACCGTTTAATCAGTCATTTAACTAACAGAACTTAAAATTTAACAATATTTGCAACCTTTTTATTAATAATTGGTACAACAATTACAAAGAACTAGGCTTAAAATTTATTAATTCCTGAAAATGAAAAACTATTTCCTATTAATTTTAACTATTTTACTCTCGTTTACCGCAAAAGCGGTAAATTTTACAAGTAGTAATTTACCAATTGTTGTAATTACAACGGCTGGGGGCGTAACCATTCCAGATGAACCTAAAGTAGCCGCAACAATGCAAATTGTCAGTCATCTTGATGGCTCTAGAAATTATCTTTCAGATGCCAATAACCCTTCATTTCTCAATTACAGCGGGAAAATTGGTATTGAGTTAAGAGGCTCTTCATCACAATACCTCGATAAAAAGCCCTATGGCCTTACAACATTGAAGTCTGACGGTATTACCAACAACAATGTAAGTATTTTGGGAATGCCTAGTGATAACGATTGGGTTTTGAACTCTTTAGCATTCGATTCTCTTCTCGTAAGAGATTTTCTTTCTTATGAATTATCAAGAAATATTGGCCAATATGCTTCCCGGTGTGTCTATTGCGAGGTTGTGGTAAATAATGACTATAAGGGGTTGTATGTTTTTATGGAGAAACTTAAAATCGGATCCGACCGCGTAAATATTGCCAAAATGGCTACCACAGACATCGCTCTTCCAGATCTTTCGGGTGGATATATAACCAAATCAGATAAAACTACCGGTGGTGATCCAATTGCTTGGACGATGGATTCTTATAGTGGATCGACAGATTTTTTACACGAATCTCCTAAGCCAGCTGATATAACAACAGAGCAGGATAATTATATTTACAACACATTTACTGCTTTTGAAACTGCAATGACGAGTAAGAATAGTTCAATCACTAATGGTTATCCATCTATAATTGACATTCCAACATTTGTCGATTTTATGATTATAAATGAGTTTTCTTCGAATGCCGATGCCTATCAATATAGCACTTACTTTCATAAAGATAGAGGTGGAAAGTTGAGAGCAGGTCCTATTTGGGACTTAAATCTTACGTATGGAAATGATCTTGGTATCTGGAATTTAGACAGAAGTCATACAGATGTTTGGCAATTTTCCAATGGTGATAATACTGGGGCTAAATTCTGGAAGGATTTATATGATAATGCAACTTTTCGCTGCTATTTGTCTAAACGTTGGACTGAATTGCAGGCAAGTAATCAACCACTAAATTATGCCGTTATCTCATCTCGAATGGATGCCATTATCGCTCTTATTAAAGAGGCATCTATACGAGAACAGGCTCGTTGGGGTACTGTTGATATTAGTGCGGGTGAAATTGCAAAAATGAAAGCGTGGATTCAAACTCGTATTACTTGGATGAATGCGCGATTAGGTAATTATAGTGCCTGTTCAAATCCTACTTTGCCACCTCTTGTAATCTCAAAAATTCATTATAACCCATTAGCCGTAGGTGCTTTCTCAAGCAACAGTTTGGAGTTTATAGAAATTACCAACAACAGCAATCAGGTGGTTAATCTTACAGGTGTCTATCTCAGAGAATTAGGCATTTCCTATCAGTTTCCTGCAAATTCAACAATAGGAGCCTACGCACGTATATATATTGCAGGTAATTCGGTTAATTTTCAACAGTTCTATGGAGTTGCTCCTTTTGGGCAGTTTTCTAGAAGTTTATCAAATAAAAAAGAGAATATCGTGCTTGCAGATGCTTTTGGAAATATAATTGATAATGTTGAATACCAAAGCTCTGGAGAATGGAGTGCCAATGCGAATGGAACAGGATCTTATTTGAAATTAGTAGATTTAAATTCAGATAATACGCTTGCGTTAAACTGGACTACAGACAATGTTGTAACCAGCATTAATGAGGTAATTGACCAAACAGGTTTGGCGGTTTACCCTAACCCAGCAGTTCGTACGGTAACAATTAGCAACAAAACGCCTATTCAGTCTTATGAATTGGTTGATTTAACAGGTCGAACTATTCTTGGGGAACTAAATATTAATTCTGAAATCTATACTATTAACGTGGAGGGTTTATTGCCAAATGTTTATTTGTTAAAAATTAGTTTCACAAATGGAGATTGTGTGGTAAGAAAGATTGTTAAACTTTAAAAAAAGATAAGAAACATTATTGAATTAGGGGTGAACTATAACGTTTTCCCCTAATTTAACGAAATATAATATCTCGAAACCATGTTGATGTAAAATGCGTAAGAGTCAAACGAATAGATTGGTGCAATCGTTTTTTAAGTAATTATATTCTCAATAAAAGATTATGGACTCACACAGAATGTTTTTTAATATAATAGCAAAAAGATTTATTCTTGGTATTTCCATTTTTATTCTCTTGTCGTGCAATAAAAGGAATGTTACCCAAAATACGAAACAAATAACGGCTCAAAAAAATGTTAAAGAGGTAAATTGGATTGCTCACTGGAGTGGAGAAGGGAAGCGGCAACAGCTGGTGGAAGAGATAGCCAAGGAGTTTGAATTTAAAAATCAAGATATTAAAATTAATCTGTTCTATCCAGAAACAGCAAATAAAGACGGAGGTGGCGATTCTGTTGAGATTAGTTTTATGGCCAACGAAGTACTATCTCAAAATCCAAAATTTGATATCATTAGGCTTAAAGATTATTATCCTCAAATTGCTAAAAAGCTTAAAGACCCAGATTGGGGAAAGAAATATTTGGTGGACTTTAGTGAATTCCCCGATTTTGTTGAAAAACATCAATCGTTTCTTTTTGATGATGAGTACAAAAATTTAAATGGAGGAATTACCATTGGCCCTTATAACGAAGGATTCTACTGGACTATTTGGTACAATAAAGCAGTGGCTGATAAAATGGGCATTAAGGTAAAACAAACTGGAATGACTGGCGATGATCTTGTTGGTTACATCAAAACTGCCCACGAATATATTGTTAAAAATAACTCGGATGTGATACCTTATTTTGAAGAGGGTGTTTGGTTAACATCAGAAATGGTTATGTTTCAACTTTTTTATTCCGCAGTAGGCGACCTCAATGAACTAAAAAAGCCAGAATTTGACCCCAAGAAACTTCAAAAACTCGAAACGGTTTTAAATGTTTTTGCAGAAATGTCGAAATATGAACCAACGTTTAAAGATCGAAGTAAAATTTCATGGTGGAGTACAACAAACTATCCTCTGGAGGGGAAATGTCTTTTTTATGTACAAGGCTCTTGGATGTACAATATTTGGGAAAAAAAGGATAAAGAACTTTTAAAAAATATGTATCCTGCCGAATTACCTACTATCAATGGTTCAGCTCCATGTTATATTGGTGGTTATAAAGCGTGTTGGGCTGTTTTAAAAAATGCACCGCATAAAGAGGAAGCTATTAAATTAATGAAATATTGGGCTAATCCAGAGGTTGCCGAAAATTGGGTTCGATCAACAAAATGCCCAACGGGTATCAAGGGTAATCTTACATCTACCACTATTGGATTCGATCAATTTGAGGATTTTCAATACAACCTTTCAAAAAAATATGGCCAAAATATGATTACTTCAACGGATAATCGTTACATTTTTGGAATGAGAAATAGAGCCATAAAAATTCCATTTATCGATATTATGGAGAAGCGTAAAACGGTTGCTCAGGTGATGGCTGAAATACGAAGACAGATTACCTATGAGAAGAAAATCATCCCATCTACCGTGATTGAATAAAAGATTTGTCCCGATAGATTGTGTTTAAACGAATCTTTATCTTCCTTTTTTTAGTAAAATTCCTTCATCTGCAAAACTATAATATCCTGTTTCTGTAACTATAAGATGATCCATAACAGGGATTTCAAACAGTTCTCCAGCTTCTCGTATCTTATGTGTTGCTTTAATGTCTTCTTCACTTGGTTTGAGGTTGCCTGACGGGTGGTTATGCAATAAAATCATTCCTGTAGATAATACCTCTATTGCCGATCTCATGATGAGGCGAATGTCGATAACTGTTCCAGTAATGCCGCCTTGACTGATACACACGGTTTTTATCACTTTATTTCCTCGGTTGAGTAAAATAACCCAGAACTCTTCGTGTGGCAAATCGGCAAGTATGGGAGCCATTAGTTTGTAGGCCGTGTGGCTCGAGGTTACGATATATTTATCAATTTGAGCAACCGCGGCCTTCCTTCGAGCTAATTCTAAAGATGCAACAATGCTAATGGCTTTTGCTTCTCCTATTCCATGGTATTTGGATGAAAGAGCATTAACAGAAAGCTTACTCAATTGGTTGAGATCTTTGTTGCAATCATTCAAAATCTTTTTAGCAAGCTCCACTGCCGAGCAACCTCGGGTTCCACTCCCAATAATTATGGCAAGTAGTTCGGCATCAGTAAGTGCCGATGTGCCTTTCGATAATAATTTCTCACGCGGACGATCGGCTTCATCCCACTCCTTAATAATTAACATAGTTCTTTTTTAAATAGTATGGTTCATTTTTCAAGAAAGTCAATTAAAAAGAAGAATTTAATTTCATAGATATTACATCAATTACTCAGCAACGTTTTGTATTTTTGATATTCACTTACACTATTCATTCTAAAAAATAGAATATGAAAAAATCTTTACTCTCAGCATTCATTGCATTTTCGTTGTTTTTTCCAATGATTGGCGCCATTGCTCAACAGCAAATTATTATTCAGAAAGTTGATACCACTTTTGAAGGGGTTAAAAATTTGAAAATATCGGGTTCTTTTGCTCAGGTTTCTCTTGCAATGAGCGAATCGAACAGTTTGAGTTTAAGTGGCTCCCTTGCTGCCAATGAAAAGGTGGCTGGTTTCTCTCTGACGTATAAGCTCATTGCTGGAACGTTGGAAATAAACATCAATTATCCTGGAAATAATTGGGTAACACATTCGGGTGAAATTGCTATTAAGGTGCCAAAGGGTGCTTCTGTAGATATTGAGAACACCAGCGGATACATTAAAGCAGATGCCGTTGTGGGTATTGCCGTAAATGCTCTTACAACTTCAGGTAAAATCTTTATTACAGGATGTGAGGGTGATTACGCATTGCGTTCTACTAGTGGAGATATAACGGCGACTAAATGCATCGGTAATTTTACTGCTACCACAAATGCTGGAAAAGTTATTGCGAATGATTGCAGTGGCGAACTCAACCTAACCAACTTGTCGGGCGAAACTTCCGTTATCTCTTATCAAGGAAATATTATTGCCGAGAGCACCTCGGGAAAATTGCTTTTGGAGTCTATTAAGGGCAATATAACAGCAAAGAGTGCGAGCGCCCTTATCAAGGTGTCAAAAGCCGTTGGAAACTTAACATTGAAGAGCTTTTCGGGGCAGATCAATCTTTTTGACACGAAAGGGTTAATCCTAACAGATTCGGGTGCAGGCGATCAAATTGGTGCACAAATAACCTTACTGGGTAATTCAAAATTTGCCTCTACCGAGGGTTCTATCAAGATGAGAATCACAAATACCACCCCAGAGCTCTCGTTCAAACTTCTTTCGCAAGATGGGTTTATTCAGGCTCGCGGTCAGTCAAAGAAAAAGAAGTTAAACTACGGCAAAGGTGCTATATTGGTTGAAAGCACTAGCACAACAGGCGGACAGGTGTTTAACTGATACTCTTACCAAATCAATAAAAATGCCCATTTCTATTTTACGGAAGTGGGCATTTTCATTGTTAGTCATCTAAGGAACAGGATCATAACCATGACCTCCCCAAGGATGACAGCTAAATATTCGTTTCACTGCCAAATAAAATCCTTTTATTGGACCATGTTTTTTTAGCGCCTCAATTGAGTAGGCCGAACAAGTGGGGTGATATCGGCATGAGGCTCCAAACATTGGAGAAATGGCGTATTGATAAAGTTTTATGGGAAGAATTAGAATATATGAGATGAGAAATCCAATCCATCTTAAAATTTGTTTGAGTGTTTGTAAAATAACCATTACACAGCTTTATTACTTTGTAATCCCTTAATCACTTTACCTAAAAGCTTCTCCATTCCTTTAGAAATAGTAGTAAAGTCGAGTTCATCGTTAGTGATATAATTGATAGATAATTCGATATGAAGATTCATCTCTTCGAGTTTCGTATATAGCTCTCCTTTTATTGGGCGCCAACTCTCTCGCATTCGTCTTTTGAGGAGATTTCGTCTGTTGGCTCGTTTAAATCGCTTTTTTGCTACCGTAAAGAGAACCTTTACTCGAGGTGTTTCTGGTGATATAGGTGTAACAGGCATATAAGTTCCACGCAGCGGAAAACCCATAACGCTCTTACCACCCTCGTAAAGTTGAGTAATGGCAATAATACTACAAAGTCTCTCGTTTTTTGAAAACGAGAGACTTGTGTGAGTCTGGTCTATTTTGTTAGAAATATTAATTGTCAGATTATTAGTGTTTTAGTTCTTTTGCATGCTCTTTTGCTTGTTCTTTATTGTATTTTTTGATATACTGCTCAAGAGCCATTGTCATAGATGGTGCTTCAGGAACTGGTGCTTGAATATCTAAACGAAATCCTGCATCCTGAACTGCTTTTGCCGTTGCTAATCCAAAACAAGCAATTTTTACGTTGTTTTGCTCAAAATCAGGAAAGTTTTGTTTTAATGAAGCAATTCCAGCTGGACTAAAAAATACCAACACATCCCAATCAAGCACCTTAATGTCACTTAAGTCACTCGAAACGGTTTTGTGAAAAATAGCCTCGGTCCATTTCACCTGGGCTTCTGTCATCAGCGTCGGGATCTCTTGTTTGTGAACATCCGACACGGGAACCAAATAGACTTCCTCTTTGTGCTTTTTAATGACTTCTACCAAATCAGGAAATTTACCCGTTGAATGGAAGATTTTACGCTTACGATATACGATGTATTTTTGAAGATAAACCGCAATAGTTTCCGAAATACAGAAATATTTCATCGTGTCAGGAATAGCAATTCGCAACTCTTGCGCTATTCTAAAGAAATGATCTATGGCAGTACGGCTGGTAAAAACTACAGCCGTATGTGCTAAAATATCAATTCTCTGCGTGCGAAACTCCTTAGCTGTTAAGCCCTCAACTTTTATGAAAGGGCGAAAATCAATGTGCACATTAGTGCTTTCCGCTATTTCAGAATAGGGGCTTTTTGGTGTAGTCGGCTGAGGTTGTGAAACCAGAATTTTTTTAATTTTCAATGTCTGATAGTTTTAATTCAACAAAACACGTTAAGAATCAATATGTTAACTACTTGCTCAAAAGTCTGTATGCAATTATAACAGGCAAAATTTCGAGCGTGCAAAGATACAAAATGAAATAAAACAGAGTGATAACTTTCCCTAAAATTATTTTGAACCCTCTTAGCAGTTGAATAATATATAGTAATGCATACATACTTACAGCAATCCCTAAAGTAACATAAGTACTAGTACTTGTTGTAAATGGCAAAATAACTAAGATTGGTGTTAAAAATATGCCATAAGTTTTATTTACTACACCAACAAAAAACAGATATTCAGTGGTTTTTTCTTTTGTAGAAAAAATAAATCCTATTGATCTAAATAAAAGTATTTTAATCAAAAAATAGATTGTCACACCGACTAATGATCCCATAAAAATAAAGAACGACATCAGTAAACTGTTGTTATTCGTAAATAGTGAAACCACTTCGTAAACCAGTACGCCTACGTTGAATACAAAAAGAACATCTAGCATTACTGAGTGCAAGCTATTGCGCACATTCACGGTGCTAAAAAGCCTTCTGGCTTCGTGGTGCGACCATAATCCTTTAAAAATTGTTTTTAAAAACCGACTACTTTTCAATCTCACATAACCCAAAAGGGCTACAGAAAAGAGAACTATAACGAGCAAAAATATTTTCGAATCTTGAAATGGTGATGTTGCTTTTATGGCCTGCTCTTTTACTACGTGAACTGAGGTGATCTTTGGTTTAGAAACCGCCTTTTTAACGGTATCGGAAGCCACCATATAGGTGCTATCGCCAGCAACTTTAGCGGTATCAACTGGTATTGCAACGGGCGTTGCAATGAAACCCAAATCTGATTTAGCAATATCTTTATTCAGAGAATCAACTCGTACAACAAGTTCTTTATCGGCCATGCTACTCAGTGGAGTAAGCGTACGTGTCAATACATTATTATCAAAAAAGTCATTAGACGTTGGTCTCACCCTTATCAGGTTTAACTTAACCGAATCACTATAACTTAAAACAAAACTATTTTTCGGAATACCACTCTTTTTTATCGACGCTTTCTTTAATGGTAAAGGCGATAATTTAATTTTAGATGTTAGAATTTCTGACGACAAGCCTTCTTTATGAGGCGTTACTCCTTGTATCGCTCCATTGCTTTCCGTACTTTGTAAAGTTTGCGATAACTCCTTCGGCATCCATTAAAATTTTTGCAAAGATACACAATCAAAATAAATTTACATAATCATTTATTCGTCACATAGAGTGATTTTTTTAAACTTGTGTTTAATGCTCTTGCCATTGCTCTTTCATGCATTTTCAAAGTCATTAATTTACAATATGTTACTCTTCGTGAACTGTAATTTGTGCTAATAAAATCTTTAAATATTAATGTTTAAAAAAGTTAAATATTTTATTGAAATACTTCAATAAAAGCGTCATATTGCTCTAAATTTTGAACAAATATTCTCTTTTTTCTGTGGTTTATTTTTTTTCTTTGCAGCATATAAATCGGTGGTTGATAATTTAATAAAATAGGCTATTCAGTTTTTCTGAATAGCCTATTTTAATGTAATTAATGGGTCTTTTCGATGAGGTGAAATGACTATTTAGCCTCAATAATAGTAACCCAATTATGTGTATCTGCTTCATCTCCATTTTGAATGGAGCGGAGTTTGTTATACAGTTTTTCAGAAATTGGACCTGCCTTTTGTGGATCACCAAAAAAGTAAGATTTACCAGTATCTAAATCATCTATTTGTGAAACAGGAGAAATAACCGCTGCAGTACCACATGCTCCAGCTTCTTCGAACGTCTCTATTTCAGAAAGTTCAATAGGTCTTTGCTCAAATGCCATACCCATATCAGTCACTAACTGCATTAAGCTTTTGTTTGTGATTGAGGGTAATATTGAGTTTGATTGCGGTGTAATGTAGGTGTTTTTTTTGATGCCAAAAAAGTTGGCGGGGCCACACTCATCTACATACTTATGCTCTTTGCTATCCAAATAAAGAACTGCCGAATAACCTTTGTGGTGTGCCAATTCGCCTGCTTTCATGCCAGCTGCATAGTTACCACCTACTTTTAAATTTCCAGTTCCTTTAGGGGCAGCGCGATCGAATTCACGTGAAATCATCAGTTTTGATGGCTTAAATCCTTCCTTGAAATAAGGACCAACTGGTGTTACAAAAATTATAAAGAGGTACTCATCTGCAGGTGATACTCCTACTTTAGGTCCAACACCAATCAGTAATGGACGAATATAAAGCGACGCACCTGAGCCATACGGTGGCACAAAACGAGTGTTTTTAGCTACTGCGAGTTCTACCGCGGCTTGAAATTTTTCTAGCGGTACTGGTTGCATCAAAATGCCTTGGGCAGTAGTGTGCAAACGCTCAGCATTATCCTTCAGTCGGAAAACGCGTATCTTATCATCCTTACCTCTAAAAGCTTTTAATCCCTCAAAAGCCTCTTGCCCATAGTGCAGGCATGTTGCCGCCATGTGCATGTCTATTCGCTCTGAATCAGACACTTCCAACTCCCCCCATTTACCATCGCGATAATAACAACGAATGTTAAAATCGGTTTTCATGTAACAGAAAGAGAGATTCGACCAGTCTATGTTGCTCATTTTGAACCTTTTTTTATAATAAACTAAGTCGCTAAATTACTTATAATTACGATACAATTTATAAATGCAATATAGAAAATAGTTTATTTTGCTATTTTAACATTGCAAAACAACTATATTTATTGATTATTAAGCGTTTACGAAAATTACTTTTTTTACTTCAGAAGCTCTCTTATAACGTGAGAGGCTGCATAAATACCAAAAGTAGCAGGCATATATGAGATTGTACCCACCGTTGTTCTCTTGTATTGCTCGCCTTCTAAATGAATTATATGGCTATCATCCACTTCTTCGGGTGAAAATACAACTGAAAAACCACTATGTAAGCCCATTTTATGAATTCTCTTGCGAACCATACGAGCTAATTTGCATTGGTAGCTGTTTGCAATATCGGTAATGGTAATTTTTGAGGGATCAAGCTTACCTCCTGCTCCCATTGATGAAATGAGCGGAATACCAAGTCGAACTGCTTCGTAAATGAGAAGCACTTTTGGGGTTAAAGTATCTATGGCATCTACTACAAAGTCGAATTTTTGAGTGAATAATTGAGGTATCGAAACTTCATCTAAGAATATATCGGATGCAATGATATTCAGGTGTGGATTAATATCGAGACAACGCTCTTTTACTACCTCTACCTTTTTTTTCCCTTCGTTAGAAACCAGAGCGGGTAACTGTCTGTTTCTGTTTGATGGATTAACAACATCGGCATCTATAATTGTAATATTTCCAACTCCAGAACGCACTATTTGCTCTACGGCATAACTTCCAACACCTCCAACACCTGCCACTAAAACGTGCGCCTTTTTTAATTTCTCCAGTTTTTCACTGCCTACCATCAATTCGGTACGCTCGAGCCAATTACTCATTTAGTTTAAATAGATTTTTAAAATTATTATAATACAATGACTTAAGTTTCTCAATTTCAATATTCAATAATATTGATGCTTGTTGGTACACTTGTTCGATGGATGTTGACGAGTCATCGGTTTCTAAGAAAGAGAGATGCGATGGGTATTGTTTAAAAACTTCCATTGTTTTTTTGTGCATCAGTGAGCGTGAGCTAAATGAGCAATAGATTGAGTTTCGGGCTAACTCTTTGGCTGTTTGTGAATTACCTATGAAACTGTGGATAATCCAAGGCTGCAAAGGTCGTGTTTTTTTTCGATATTCTAAAATCTTGTTCTCTCCACCTACTGAGTGTATAATAAGTGGTTTCTTAAGGAACTCACTTAGTTCAATATGGCGTAAAAAGGCACTATCTTGGAGGGTTGAGTTACCTTTAAATTTATCAAAGCCACATTCGCCAATTGCTTTAATAGATTGCTTTAAAGATATTTGTGTTATATCTTTAAAAGCATTAATCCAATTTGTATCGGTTATTTTCCATGGATGCAAAGCTATAGAATAAAAACCTTTGTCTGAGAGTGGCTCATGGAGGTTGTCGATATTTCTTATACCAACAACCCCATAAGGTAACTCTTTATGAGTATGGAGATTAACCCACATTTTTATTTTACTGATATCTTTTGTCCCACTACTTGTGCGGCAATGTTGTTTGAGTACATGCTTTCGCAAGTAACTGCTGGCAGGTAGAAAGTTCCTTTGTAATTAGCAGTAGCATAAAGCGTTATGGTTTTTGTTTCGCCGTGAGCTAAATCTAAATAGGTAAATACTCTATCGTCTCGAATATCTTGATAGGTATAGTTTTGTGATGTTAAATCTTCATTACCTTCTAAGCGCATATTGCGTATTTCCCAGCCAGTAGGTAGAATTTGAGAAAGTGCTAAATTTTTATAGTTATCAACCATTCCTATATTTTTAATTGTAGTAATGATTTTAATATCTGATCCTTGAATTATATTATCTAAATTAATTGATGATCCATCTTTATCTAAATAATTAATCTGCAGACTAATATTCTTACTATAGCCAAACGTTACAGGATTAACAGGAATTCCCGATTCTATGAAAGCACCGAACAATTTACCATCACCTTTGTTCTTAACTTTCACGCTTTTTGATACCACGTCAATGGATTCAAGAGAGGCTAAAGAGTGAATATCCTTGCTGTCATTTTCCTGTGAAACTGTTGCGTCAATGTTTTTAGAGATGTTCGAAACGGAATAAAAATTTGCCATTGAAACAAGTGCCATTGCGGTTGCTTGAGTATTTAAATAGTCGGATGAATTAAGGCGTGTGGATAGATAATTTGCAATTTCGGTAGCTTCATTGGTACGGTTTAATGTTACTAATACATTGAGCATTAAAGCTCTGTCGCGTTCTTCTGAGCCATAACTCCAATCCCAGCCGTCCGACGAAACTGGCAAATTCTTAAGCTTATTAACCAAATTATTGGCAACCTCTGTTTGTCCAATGGTGGCATAGCTACTTGCTAAAAGCCATTTTGCAAAAATCGAGATATTTTCTGCTGTTCTCAATCGGTTCATTGCTGCCAAATCGGGTTGCTGAGCAAGCGCTAAGGTATAAAGGCGATAAGCCTGATTATCGGATGAATAAACTGAATAACCATGATTTGTTTTCATATCGTTAACGCTCCACCCACGTGCCTGTTTGCTTTGGTAGGCAGTCCAGTTTTTAATAACCGAGGTAGGAACCGCATAACCCATTCGTTGGGCTTCAATTAAGAAATTGCCAGCATAAGAGCTGCCCCAGTCATCAGAATACGTACCCGTTGGCCAGTAGCTTAAACCTCCATCGGCCTTTTGAAACAACGATAATTTTGCGATGGCAGCTTTTACATTTTGCTCAATATCTAACTTTCTGTTGGTTGTTAGATTCATGAGTGATGACAGGTAGATTTGTGGAAATGCTGCCGATGTGGTTTGCTCCACGCATCCATGAGGATAGCGGATTAAATAGTCTAATCTCCTGCTTAAATTTAATGATTTTACAGTAGATAATTCAAGTGTTGCTTTAAGATTACTCCACTCTTGATTTTTAACATTTAACGTAATCTCTTCACCTGCATTTAATGAAAAAGGTGTATTAAGAGTTGATGCGCTGTTTGGATTACGCACTTCAATCTCTAAATCTTCTGTTAGTTTATCTGTGCCTGAATTAGCGGTGACGGTAAATTTAGCTACTCCGAGTTTTGATCCTATTTTAAATTTGAATCTTACGGTTTTTTCTTCTCCTTCATTAAGCACAACATCTTGATTCAGAGACTCAAGTGTGTTGAAGTGTGACGAAGTTTCTACGGATAGATGAACAGATTGAGACGTTTTAGAATCGGATAAGATTGTTACAGGTATCTCAATCTCATCATTTGGAGAAAGTACTCGTGGTAATGACGATAGTATCATAAAGTTATTCTTTACCTTCATAACGCTTTCTGAAGCTCCATAACTTTTTTCTGATGCTGCAACTGCCATAACACGCACTGAACCAACGTAATATGGGATATCTAATTTATGAGTACCAGTACTATTTTTCTTTAAGTGAAATGGGCCTACAAATTTTACCATTGGTTTAAATCTATTGGCTTTTTGATTTTTTCCGGCTCCAAGTGATCCTAAATCTCCTCCGATACCAAATACTTTATCAAAACCACCAAAGTATCCACCTAAAACGTAGTTGTATAGATCATATATTTCCGATGATAGTGCCTCTTTTTGGAAGAAGTGGTCAAATGGATTTGGTGTTTTAAAATGAGTTAAATCCAGTATTCCTTCATCTACAATGGCCAATGTATAATCGCACGCAGCACCATTTTTCTCTTTTACTTGTATGGTAACTGCACTGCTCGGTTTAATAACTTCCGGTGCAATTATTTGAGGCAAAAGTTTAGACTCCTTATCCTCTATAAAAATATTTGCCATACCGTACATTCGCACAGGCATATCGTTTTTTACATTCTGATAAGGTTGCAAGGTAGTGATAGATAGATAGATATTTGGTACCATTTCACTTGTTACATCAAACTCATATTTGGTAGTTGAGCCAGAGGTTTTTATAACTTCTTGTTTTATTATCTTCCCAGCTTTTAAAATTGAAACAATGGCTCTTCCATCTTCTACCGATGAGAATGGAACAACAGCCGTTTCGCCAACGTTGTATTTTGGTTTTTCTGGTTTGAAGCTCAACAGTTTAGCATCATCAACATTTGATTTTTGCTCGTATCCTTCATAAATTTTACCTTCGTATACATTAAAAGTTGTGCCAACTACATTTTCATTTTCGGTGTTTGTAACGAGCACAAAATAGGTTGCCCAATAGTCTGTTGTTGGTCTGAAATTTATAACTCCATCACCCTGAGAGGTCGATACAAATCCTTGCTTAATAATTTCGTGGCTTCTTGAAGAAATAAAATCAGAGCTACTTGTTCCTTCTTCATCTTCGTACCAGAAATTATACCCTACTTTATATACTGTGTATGATAAAGTATTAACTGACACTTTATTGCCCAATTCATTTAAAGTAATAAGTTTTATTGGAATTTCTCCGTTGGTTTGCGAATCGTTACTACTTGGAAGTAATATACCACAATAACTATCACACGGCGATATCTTAGTAGAGAAAAAGTCGGTACTAAAATCTCCGCCCGATTCAAAGAGTCGAACCTTCACTTTTGCATTAACCATTCCCCATTCTGCATCAACTTTGAACTTTTCGTTAAATTGTACTTCTCCTTTTTCGTTCAGTACTCCATTGGCCAAACTACTCTCTTGTTTTTCTAGTTTTGCAAACGGATTATCGAAAGAATAAGAAGAATATTGAGGGAAGGGATTTTCAATTTTGGAATAAGTATAAGTGGCATCAAACTTTAGATTTGGGGCAACCAAACCAGAGAGCCAATTTCCTTTTAAGTTAATATCTCCCGAACTTTTAGTATTAAATATTTTGTTTTCTATGTCTAATGCTATTCTAAGACGGTTTGGTTTAATGGTTTCTACTCGAATTGGTATATCGAATTTACTGTTTCCTACCAGCGCTTCTGCGCGCCAATAGCCAGTTGCACCTGCTTCTGGAATATGAAAATGTGCGGTGTAAATAGAATATTCATTTTTATTGAAAAGCTCTTTTGCTACTACTCGGCCCTGAGTATCGTAGAGTTGCATCATTATTGGATGGCCTATAGGCAAGCGGTTTTCACTATCTTGTAATATAAAAGAAAGATGCAGTGTGTCATTGGGGCGCCAAACACCTCTGTCGCCATATAAGTATCCTTTTAGGTGGTCGGATGAGAATACCCCTTCTGTATTAAATGGCGTTGTTACTTGTTTGTTCTCCTCTTCGAACTTTAAATATCCTTTTTCACCACTGTTGGTGGCAATAATGTAAAGGGGTGGTAGTGTGGTTTTAAAATTTGCAATTCCATCACCGTCTGTTTTGGCCTCTCCAATAACCTGATTCTGATAGCTATACGCTTTTACTTCCACTCCAGAAATTGGTTTGGTTGAACTAATAGATGATGTTACAACATTAAGCTCATTGTTTTCCAGTTTATTGCAAATTATACCAATATCTGAAACAAGAACCATTTTAGATGCAGAATGGTCTTGCATGTAAAATGAATCTGAGCAAGGATCATTGGTTTCATCGTAATTATAGGTTTCGTAATTGTAATCTGAATCTGGAGAATAGTCTTCCCAGAAGTTATTGTTTGAGAAATATCCTGTCTCCTTTTCGTTCAGCGCTGTGTCGGCAATAATTTTGTAGAACTCTTCTTTGTTGAAATTCGTGGCTCCTTTTAAGGTTGAGAACTCTTTTCTAAAGCTCAATGAAATCATATAAAGAGCACCAGGCTTTGCTTTTACAAGTTTTGAGAGATCTAAACCATAAAATATCTGTTTATCGAGATTTTCTGTGGCAAATTCATCGAGCACAATATGCTTTTTTGTTACAATGCTTCCGTATCTTTTAATTGAGCCAGTCTCATTTAGGCGTCTATCTTGTAGAAATCCAAAAATATTATTGTCAAATACTTGAATAACTCGTACCGTTATTGCTCTTAAATTTGTGGCCTTTATTGGTACTATCATTTTGTAGTCGGATGGGTAGATAGTTCCTTTACTAACAAAATCTACTTCTGGCGCTTTGCCGTGGGGTGCAATGGTTAATTTCGTTTCAGAACCGAGTATCTTTCCATTATAATTCTTAATACTTGCTGAAATTATTAGTTCTATGGATGATTTTAACTCTTGTTGAGGATAGAGAGAAACAATATTCTTATCAACATTTACCCTATAATCCAAATCGTCGCCGAGAGTAAATAAGCCTTCAAAATTCTGCGTTGCATTGAGTGCATCAGAAAAGTGAATAAGAAATGGTTCGCCTGTAACTCTAGGGTTTATAACGTTAAGAATTTTGAATGTAGAAATAGCAGGAATGGATTCTGTTATAGTTCCTTCATTATCTGAACCAATAGTGCTACCATTAAAATTTATGGTAATTTTACTTTCGCTATTACCACGTTTAATATCTTGAATAACAAAGCTATAACTATTATTATTTGAACTTTTATTCCAAGCAGTACTAAGCTTTTTTCCTTCTTGATTTGCTTCAAATCCTTTTTTTATTAAATCTAAATCTTCGGGTTCTAACAAATAAATAGTTCCGTAAAGATTGTTTCCTTCTCCACTGGTTGTTGAAATAGGTTGATAACCGTTGATAACCATTGAAAAGGCTTGTTTCTTGATAAAAACATTGAATAAAAATTCAGCCTCTTTATTGTGATAAAGTTTCTCTAAATTAACACGAAAACGATAATTTTCACCTCTTTCCCATTGTTTTATTGGCTCTATAGAAAGCGTTGTTGAGGTTAATATCTTTACTTTGTATTCTTGTGATGGATAAACATCAATAAGTTCATTAATTTTTGAAGAATCAATGCTTTTTATATCGAATTCCTTAGATAGATTGACAAGTACTTTTTCTTTTGCGGAGATGGAGCCACCTGTATATCCAGAAATTAGTGGATTGAACTCTTCTTTTATTTCTTTATTTTTCCAACTATTACAGGCTGAAAAAAGGAGAGCTAGAAATATGAAGTAGATGAATTTTGAAAATTGTGTTCTCATAAGCTGGTTTTTCAAGTTTCTTAGAATTTTTTATTAGATTTAATTAGCAGTTAGAATAATTGTTTTTTGAGTGAACTAAGGTAGTCAAAAAACAATTATTCGTTCATCTTGCACAAAATAACATGAAAAAAACTCGTATAAAACTCTTCCTATTAATTTTTTCAATATTTCTTTCTCAAAATATATTCTCTCAACGCCCAAAAGTTGGGTTGGTACTCAGTGGTGGTGG
>JAYVSA010000370.1:0-8534 GCA_043775765.1 Breznakibacter sp.
ATTGTCCAATGCCAAATTCTGGTGATGCAGCATACAATTGTATGTAAGATGTGCATATGCTTGTGTCTCTGCCTGCAGATGCAATTAGGGCGTCGCAATTTGTGGCTGAAATAACTGTGTGCGCTGATAAAAAGAGTATTAACGCAATTACTAAGTGCTTTGTAGATTTTTTCATCGTATTTAGATGTTTAATGTTTTAAATATTGAGTAAAATAAAATAATTGTGCAAGCTAATAATTTTAAACTTATTTTTCTTTAGCAGTGTGTTTGTACCACTTGTTTGTCGATTTTTGTAATGTACCGCTTGGCTATTTCGTTAGCCCACATAATGGCGTTGGGCTCATATAATTGTTTACATTTTAATGCCTTTGCCATAAATAAATAGCCCATCATACAACCCCTCAAATTATTTCCCTAAAAAATCACCCAACTATTTGCACATAAACAAAAAAATCCCATTTTTGTGCCAATTAAAATTTATCTGTTCACCCTAAACTTTTAAAAAAATGGGAAGTACCTCTGAAAGCGGACACGCTAAAAATGTATCAAATTTCGATGAGTTAATATCTGAATGCACCAGCTTTGGCGCGACCTTTAACCCCTCAAAAACCATAATCAAATTGCCAGGTTTGCAAGCCACAGCGGCATCATCTAAAGCGGCCATGGCGGCAGTAAATACTGCATTGGCCGCACTAAGCAATGCTTCGGCCGCTCGCCAAGTGGCGTTTGAACCGCTGAGTAAACTCACCACTCGGGCTGTTAATGCGCTTAAAGCCACCGATAGCAGCGAGCAAATAGACGAGAGTGCCAAATCGTTGGCACGTAAAATTCAGGGTACACGCGCAAGTGCCAAACTTACCGACGAGGAGAAAAAAGCACTCACCGCTGAGGGTAAAGAGGCCAAACAAATATCATCGTCGCAAATGAGCTTCGACATGCGCCTCGATAATTTAGATAAGTTCATAAAGTTGCTTGCCGCCATACCAGCCTATGCTCCTAACGAAAACGATTTAAAAGTGGCAACTCTTACCGCTACTTACAATGATTTGAAAGCTAAAAATCAGGCGTGTGTTGCAGCCTACACCCAACTAAACAGTGCTCGTATTGTGCGTAACGATGTGCTTTACAAATCCAATGTTGGGGTGGTAGATAGTGCTTTGGATGTAAAAACCTACGTTAAGTCGGTTTATGGCACATCGGCACCGCAGTACAAGCAAATTTCAAAGTTGGAATTCAAAACGCGTTAGTACTTTTGCATTTGTCGAAGGGTAAAGTACTATTACCCTTTATATAATTAAAATTTTAAACCGCTGTAGATGTAATAATCAACAGCGGTTTATTTTTTTCAACCCCAATTCTAATTTCTTGGTTCCTATTTTTACATTCTTGCTTCGGCGTTTTACACTCTTGCTTTGGCAATTTACATTTTTGCTTTGGCGGTTTACATTCTTGCTTTGGCAATTTACATTTTCGCTTTGGCGGTTTACATTCTTGCTTTGGCAATTTACATTCTTGCTTTGGCGGTTTACATTCTCGCTTTGGCGGTTTACATTCTTGCTCCGGCAATTTACATTTTTGCTTTGGCGGTTTATTTTCTTGCTTTGGATTTAACTAAAAACCTCCCCATTGTGGCTAAACTAAAGTTAAAATACACCGTTAGTAATGAGAACCGTCGGGTTTTAAAAGCCCAACAGATCTTTTTTCATTCAAGTAACTACTCTCTAAATTCAGGTGTTAAGTATTTGGAATAATTAAATGTCGCTTATCATTATTCGAAGCTATCGGTAAAGTCCCTCTCCTTTGGAGAGGGATTTAGGGAGAGGTCTATTCTAAAATACGACATTGTTTTGTTCCTTTTACTTATTTCATTACGGGCACGCTATTTTTTTACCAATTTGTAGCTTTCGTAATGCTTGTCGCCCGTTAATCGAACAATATACATTCCACTGCCAATGGTTGCAAAATCTATTGAAACCTCTGTTTCACTGCCCAGTAAAGGAGCGGAATAGACTTCTCTTCCCGTTAGGTCGTAAATGGCCACTTTATTGAAGACATTTTCGGCAAGTGCAATATGGAGATTATCCAAAATTGGATTCGATAGAATTTTAGCAAAACGCGTTGTTTCTTCGCTTTCAAGAGTGGTAGGTATAACAACCTCTTTAGGCTCTTGTGTGCCTACATAATCTACAATATAAAAGCGCGATCCCACGGCGGTTGAGTTATATGTACTCGCGGTAAGGTTGTTTATAACATATTCAAATCCGCCCATATTAGCCGGCGAAATACGCACATCGCAGGCGTTATGAATGGTAACACCCTTACTATCTGGAACCTCTATTGAACTATGCACCGCTATGCGTGCACTGGCAGTATTAATGAACACATCGTAAATACCCAACATGCTCGATTCATTATAATTCACATTGTCGGCAACCTTGTAGGCCGAGTATCCATTAACGGTACCATTATGACTCATGTAGTCTTGTTGTTTCACAACATCGTACGGTGCTTCGTTTTGCAAGAAGAACAAACGGCCGTGTTCACCATTCCAAAGAGTGCCATATTGCTGAAAATGTTCATTGAATAGGCCGTACATCGTAACACGGTCACCATTAACAACCATACCATTTTTCGATGTGTTTTTAAACCATCCAACCCCTTGTCCATGATCGGCACGCCAAATCCAAAAATGGTCGCCAATAACATCGGAACTATTAATCTCTAAAGCAACATCAACATTCACATTCTCGGGACGAAAACCTCCAACACGGAAAAACAGATCGGCCAGTAACGTTGGGTTTGTACTATGATTTAACTTTGAGCCCGCAGTACCAACTTGCAATAATGCCCTTGAACTATATTGCGCATCGAGCAGTAAACTGGCTATGGTTACACCATCAACATCGCCAACAACAATGGCAGCCGTAGGGTTGGTTGAAGCTGGAACCAAGGTTGCATAACCTGTGCCTAAAATAATTGTATTGGCACGATTAACTAACAGGGGTTCCGATAAAAGATAGATTCCAGGCGTGATAAATAGGTTTTTACCCGCCTTTAATTGCGCATTCATGGTTTGAGCAGTTGTGCCCGGTTTTACTACATAAAAATCATTTACTATATCATAAGTATCCCCTGCTCCCATTTGTCCTGGTTTCCAAGAAGTACCTTTCGAATCGGTACGAAGTGCTGGTCTAAACACTTTATATTTGCCATCGTCTCCAATAAAGAGGAATGGTTTTTCACGAATAATAGGTGTTTTATCTACACGGCTTATGTTATTCCATGCGCCGCCCGATGTACTCCAGTTATCGCTGTGTTTGCTCATGTCTACACCCGCTCCAAACTCAGCTCCCTGATAACAGAGGTTCCAACCACCTGCACTATATCCTTCAGAACCTAATTCGCTGTAAGTATTTCTAAAATAAAATTGTTGTTGCGACCACGAACCGGCTCTATCTTTAAAATAGCAATCGCCCACAAAACCACCGCTACACCAACCTTCATACCACCATTGAAAATGCGCTCTTTTTTCAGAATAAATGCGTCTTAATGGTGCCGCTTGTGAAACCGCCCACTGAAACCAAGTATTCATATCATCTGTTGATGCACCTGCAATAGTAAAATTTTCTGCCGACCGCCAAAATGTACACGTGGCATTATTATTATCCAACGGGGCAGGAGTTAACACGTTAGAGAGTTTTACGTCGTAAGGTAATTTCCCCAAACCACCAATATGACCGTAATAGGCAAGGTTTAACGTTCCCGCATTGGTATAATCTCCCGGCTTAAAATAAAAAGCATACCGTTTGGTGCTAAACTCATCATGAAACATGGCTGTATGAATGTCATTGATGGTTTTACCAATAGTAGCCATATCATCTGTTGGGCTAAAGACATACACATTGGGGCCAAACAAGTCGGTTGTTTGAGCGTTAATCTTGCTAAAAAAGCAACAACTAATTAATGCAAGAAGAAAAAGATGGTGTTTTTTCATAAAGTTTATTTTATTTTAATAAATTTTAACAAAACTACACCGCTTCACAATTCTACTTGCAAAATGAACCACATCATTTATACAGAATTTTTACTACAATAACACGACAAACCTATTCAACAATCAACATATTAGAGAGTTGAAGTAAAATTATTTTTTAACAATGGTGGTGCGTGAATAACAACCGCAGTAAATTTCAGCAAAAGCAAGATGGCAACGGTTGTGAGGGAGACGAGCTGTAAAGATAAACGTGAACCACAGCCCGAAACCCAAAGTCTCAGCTCGCGTGAGTGGCAGAGCGAGAAAGCCCGCAAGTGAGGAACGAGCGCGGACTTGAAGCGGCGACACGACAACAGGGGCGAAAAAATACTGAAATTAAATTGTTGGCTCTAAACCAGTACAGCTCATAACCGCCCCTGTTGGCACGCCCAAAAGAGCAATAAATTACTCCTCCTCTTTATACCAACTGGCGTACATAATGTAGTTATTGGCTATTTTATCTATCATCTCCTTACTTTGTTCTTGCGAGATGTCTTTTAGTTTCTTAGCCGGACTGCCACCATACAAGCTTCCTGGCTCCACAATGGTATTGGATAAAACAAGCGAATTGGCCGCAATAATGGAGTTTGACCCAATTACAGCACCATCTAAAATGGTTGATCCGATACCTATTAATACATCGTTTTCAATTTTGGCGCCATGAATACAAACGTTGTGGCCTATTGAAACATTATTGCCAATTTCAATGGTCGACTTTTGATAGAGTGTATGCAAGACCGAACCGTCTTGAATATTCACTTTATTGCCAATTCGAATAGAGTTAACATCGCCACGCACCACGGCCGAAAACCAAATGCTGCAATCATCACCAATCACAACATCGCCAATAATGGCAGCCGTTTCAGCAATATATACGTTATTACCAATTATTGGAGTAAAGCCTCTTACTGATTTTATAATTCCCATAATCCATTTTTTGTGTAAAAATAGACATTAATGAATTCATTTCAGAGGACTACTCAAAAACAAAACTCAACTTTTATATGATTAGTGAGATATCTTATGTATCTTGACTGCATATTTATACAGTATTATACCAAAATTAGACTAAATCGAACTCCAAAAACAAGGTTATTTGTGAGAATTTAAACAAATATTTAAAAAAACGTTAACTCTTCATCAAATTCAAACTTCGATTTTGATTTTACTAGCGAATATTTGTAACTTGCGAGCTTAATTTTTACAAAATCTGGATGATTGTCCTATTTTTTACAAAATGGGATATTTATTCAAATACTGTATAAATATTTCAACTGCTTTGTCTATTGCAAGGCATTTTTTAATTATCGTTTTTTTTATCTCATGGTTAAGAGTTCGAAAGTTATTGAGAGAGAACAGGTGGTTGTCCGTTTTTCGGGCGACTCTGGTGATGGAATGCAGCTAACTGGAATGCTATTCTCTCAAACATCAGCCCTTTATGGTAATGATATCTCTACGTTCCCCGATTTCCCTTCTGAAATCCGTGCTCCTCAAGGTACTATTGCTGGAATTTCGGGCTATCAGGTTCATTTTGGAAGCAACGAAATACACACTCCTGGCGACAGTGCCGATGTTTTAGTAGCAATGAATCCGGCGGCGTTAAAAGCGAACTGCAAAATGGTGGTTCCAGGTGGTGTTATCATTATTGACGAGAGTTCTTTTGACGAAAAAAACCTCCTAAAGGCTGGCTACAAAACGCTCGACCCTATTACTGAAGATAAGCTCTCGGACTTCCACATTGTGAGAGCCAAAATAACTGACATGACCAAAGAGAGCCTGAGCGAATCGGGTCTCGATAATAAGAGTATCATCCGAAGCAAAAATATGTTTGCGCTGGGCATCGTTTATTGGTTATTCGATCGTCCACTCGAACATACTCAAGGATACATCAAAAAGAAATTCAAAAATAATCCAACAATTGCCCAAGCCAACTTAAAGGTTTTACAAGATGGTTATAATTACGGTCAGGTTATTCAGTTAAGCACACCGTCGTATCAGGTTCGACCATCGCATGAAATGCAAAAAGGTTTTTACCGAAATATCAATGGAAATACGGCTTGTGCATGGGGCTTCATTGCGGCTTCACAAAAAAGTGGTCTCGAACTATTCTGTGGCTCCTACCCCATTACGCCTGCTACCGACATTTTACAAGAATTGGCGGCTCGCAAAGATATGGGCGTGAAAGTATTTCAGGCAGAAGATGAAATTGCTGGCATCTGTACCGCTATTGGGGCTAGTTTTGCTGGCGATTTAGCCATTACAACAACCTCGGGACCAGGCTTGGCTCTTAAAGGCGAAGCTATTGGATTGGCTGTTATGGCAGAATTACCATTGGTTATTGTTAATGTTCAACGTGGTGGCCCATCTACTGGACTTCCAACAAAAACAGAGCAGAGTGATTTAATGCAGGCTCTTTACGGAAGAAACGGCGAAAGCCCTTGCGTGGTTATGGCTGCAAGTACTCCTACGAACTGTTTCGACTACGCTTTCTACGCCTCCAAAATAGCGCTTGAGCACATGACACCAGTTATTCTTCTTTCAGATGGATTTTTGGCAAATGGCACTCAGCCATGGCAAATACCTAGTTTAGATGAATTCCCAACCATTGTAGCTCCTTTAGTTAATGGGGATGAGCAAGATTGGAAACCTTATCGCAGAGATGCTCAGCGCTTGGCGCGTACTTGGGCTATTCCAGGAACGCCAAACTTACAACACAGAATTGGTGGATTAGAGAAAGATGCCCTTTCGGGTGCTGTCTCTCACGACCCTATCAATCACCAAGTTATGACCAACACGCGTGCCGCCAAAGTTCAAAAGGTAGCCGATTTTATTCCAGAACTGGAAGTGGTAGGAAGTAATGATGCGGAACTACTTATTGTTGGTTGGGGTGGCACTTTTGGACATCTTTTTACTGCCTTAGATTCTATGGTAAGTGAAGGGAAAAAAATTGCTTTGGCACATTTCAACTACATCATGCCTCTGCCAAAAAACAGCTTCAACGTTCTTTCGAAATACAAGAAAATTGTAGTTTGTGAACTAAACAGCGGTCAATTTGCGAATCATCTACGCATGAACTTCCCCAATATTGAAGTAATGCAATATAATAAGGTACAAGGTGCGCCTTTTACCGTAATAGAATTGAAAAATCATTTTGATAAATTATTAGAGGCTTAGCAAATGGAGTTTAAGACAAATCTGAATTTTAACGATTTCAAAAGTAATCAAAGTGTGCGATGGTGTCCAGGTTGCGGAGATCATGCAGTTTTGAATTCTGTGCAAAAAGCAATGGCCGACTTAGGTTATTCAAAAGAAGAGGTTGCCGTAATATCTGGAATTGGTTGCTCTTCGCGTTTTCCATATTACATGGATACATATGGCTTTCACACCATTCATGGACGCGCTTCAGCGGTGGCTTCGGGAGTTAAGGTGGCTAATCCAAAACTTAAAGTATGGCAAATTACTGGCGATGGCGATGCTTTAGCCATTGGTGGTAACCACTTCATCCATCTTGTGCGTCGCAATATCGACATAAACGTACTTCTATTCAACAATCAGATATATGGTCTCACAAAAGGCCAATATTCACCAACTTCTGAACGCGGTTTTGTATCAAAATCATCACCACACGGAACCATTGAGTTCCCGTTTAGCCCTGGTGAGTTAACTCTTGGCGCAAGAGGATATTTCTTTGCGCGCACAGTAGATAAAGAGCTTAAACTAACGGTTGATGTTTTAAAAGAAGCGGCCGAACATGTTGGAACTTCTATTGTAGAGATCCTTCAAAATTGCGTTATCTTTAACGATAAAACGCACGAAGCAATAACCGATAAAGCAAATAAAGAAGATAGAACCATTATTCTGGAACACGGCAAGCCAATGATTTTCGGCAAAAACCGCGACAAAGGACTTATGCTCAACGGATTCAGCATCAAAGTTGTAACAATTGGAGAAAATGGCATTTCTGAAAAAGATTTAATGATTCATGATGCACATTGCGAAGACAATCTTCTTCACATCAAACTCGCTTCATTACAATATCCCGAATATCCAGTCGCTTTAGGCGTGATAAGGGCTGTAAAAGCACCTAATTACGACAGTGAATTGGTCACTCAACTCGAAGAAGTTAAAGCATTATCCAAAATAAAAACATTCCACGACCTAGTCCACTCAGGCGATGTCTGGGAAGTAAAATAATCCTTTTTAAGAGCGACTTCCTACACGAAGTCGCTCTTAATTTTAATTACATTTGCCCCCTCCTTTTATATCTCAATGAATACTAGCACAATAAACAGCCGTCCGTACTACAATAAATTTTAAAATTCTGACTTTGTCTTATCATTTTTTCTATCTTTGAGCCACTTTAAGGAAAAAAAAATATGATGTACAAAGCATTCGAAAAAACAATCGAACTTGGTGATGGAAGGACCATCACACTCGAAACTGGAAAATTAGCAAAACAGGCCGATGGTGCCGTTGTTGTAAAAATGGGAAACACAGTTCT
>JAYVSA010000371.1:0-2169 GCA_043775765.1 Breznakibacter sp.
GCTTGCCTCAAAAGACGAATAATACGTCAGCTTACTACAATTTTATCCGTTGCATATTACAAACCGCCCATATTCATTGGCTTACCAGTCGTCAAACATTCCTTATGTTAGTTAATTATAATTCATATATGTTAAAAAACGTATTTAAAACGTAGTTCAAAGTAGTTAATAGTGTATCTCAGAAATAGTATTTTCCTTAGTAATGGATGAAATTTGTAACTGAAGCATTTGGCTCGAATCTTTAATTGTTAATTTATGTTGAAGAGTGTTGTTCTACGTTAATTAATGGTGCGATTTTTCAGAAGCCAGTACTTTGTTTTTTTTTAAGCAGAGGCAATGTTGCCAAATTTTAATTTAAAAGAGAATACTATGAAACACCCGATTAAAAGTTTTCTGTTGTTGATTTGTTTGTTACTTACAACTCAACTCTTTTCACAAACACCTGTGGCTGTTCCCGTTGGCTCAGGTAGTTATGCTTCATTTCCACCCAAGGAAGAACTTCAGTTTACTTGGGAAGGAGTTACTACTTACAACGATTACGATTTCGTTTACAACAATCCCATCTATGTTAAAGATGGTGAAACACGTCCAATTCCCACAAACGACTGGTGGACAGATCTTGTAATTTCTAAGTACGGCGGGCTTATGTGGGCCTATCCAATGGTGATGCAACCTACCGATAAAGGTTTAAATATCCAATATCCTAATAGCTTCAATGCGTCGGGTAGTGATATCGAAAGAGGACAAGGCATTAAAATTAGTGCCGATAGTTATGCTCCCGATAAAGCTATTGCTGCCGATTGGAACGATTGGGGTGTGGTTATGGAAATGCCGCAAGCTGCAACAGGTGCCAATATGAAGGTTACTTTGGCGCACGGTATTCCATTTACCTATATTGAGACAACTAAAATGAACCCAATAATCACAGCCGATGGAGGTGCATCTTACTTTACCTCAACGGGTGCTGCAGCTACATTTCCTATTGCTGCGGGTGGTTCTTTTGTTCTCGCATCTGAAGGTAAGTTGTTTGGTATTCACCTTGGTAACGGCATGACGGCCGATATTACAGGCATTCAGTATGTTACTGTCGACTTAGGTGCTTCTTATGCCCTGTCATCTATTAACTTATTGTGGGAAACAGCTTTTGCTTCGGGTTACACCGTGCAATCATCTACCGACAATGCTACTTGGACAACCCTTCAAACTGTTACCAAAGGCGATGGTGGAACCGATAACCTTGCGCTCTCGGGCAATGGTCGTTACGTGAGAATTGTGCTTAACGAACGTGGAACTATTTATGCATATTCGCTTTACGAAATTCAAATATTAAGCGGTACTACAAACGTGGCTCTTAATAAAACAACCTATGCATCATCGGCACAAACAGGCTTTATGGCCAGTTTAGCTACTGATGGAAACACGGGTACTCGTTGGGCATCTGAGGCGCAAGCAGTTCAGAAATTAGTGCTTAATACCAATGGTGGAAACAACCACTTTACGGTATCGGCTTTAACTCAATACAGCGACCTAACAACCTATAATGCATACGCTCACAACAAACCTATCGACACAAAAGTAGATTATAACTACGATGTTAAAGCGGGTAAAGTGAGTGTGGTTTGGAATGTAACTACTTCAAACTTAAATGGTGGTGCTGCTGGAGCAACCGTACAAGGTTTCATTCCTCATCAATATAAAAACACCGTATCGTCAAATGTTACCTATACTGGTAGAAATTATGTTACCTCTCGAGGAACCATGAAAACGGCTATTGGCAACTCTTTTGCATTTGCCTATAAGTTTACGGGTATTCTACCAAGTTTTACATCGCCATATAAAAATATTGCCGATACAAACCCATATAAAGCGGGTGAATTGTATCAAATGGTGTCGGACTTTGCCTCGGCTAAAAATGGCTATGGTGCCGATACTTATTGGGGTGGAAAAGATTTAGTGAATTTGGCTAAATATACTCTTATTGCAAAAGAACTTAATCATCAGGCTTACGACAAGCTTAAAGCTCAAACTCGTGCGGCTTTGGTTGACTGGTTAACATATACACCTGGTGAAACAGAGCACTATTTTGCACGTTACGATCGTTGGAAAGCCATTGTTGGTTTCGATCAGTCTTACGGTTCTGCACAATTTACCGACAACCACTTTCACTAC
>JAYVSA010000372.1:0-4982 GCA_043775765.1 Breznakibacter sp.
TAGGGAGACCTTAGAAAGGGCATTAAAAATCCTTATGCTATGCCATGCCGCTCGGCTCAGTCGCTTTGTTTGCAAAGAATCGCGCGGTAGCAATGTCTAGCGTAAGGGATTGCAACGGAAATCCTTTTTGCCCTTATCGGATATTTAAGAAACTCGGGACGTTGTGGGCAAAAAGATTGCAGTGTAAAGCCCGCCAACAGGGGCTTTAACTAAAAAGGAGGTTTACTCGTGTGGTTGCCCCTGGTGGTACGCCCTAAAAAAAAAGCTCCTCAATCCATCAGGCAGTGGATTTGAGGAGCTGAACTAAAAAGAGTTTATTCCTTAAAGTTTTACTATTTTTTTGGCAACGGTGGTTGCGTTATTGGTAATTTTTACCAAATAAATACCTGCTTCAAGGTTCGATAAGTTGATAGAAGCTACGCTCTCTTGAGAGGTTGATTCTGAAACAACTACTCCTACGGCATTAATGATTTGGATAGATGAATTGTCTACCAATCCGTTGATGTTAAGAACATCTTTAACTGGAGAAGGGTAGAGCGATAAAGCGCTAGAAGATACTTCGTTAAGAGCCGTTGCTGGTCCGCAAGCGTTGAAGTAATCGATAACAGTTTTATCGGCATCGGGAGTAACCAAACGGTTGTTGTTTACGGCACAATCTCCAGGTACGCTTTCAACATTAGTCCAAGCACTACCGCCATTGATGAATTTGTATTCGTAAGCTAGTGCCGATCTTAAATAGGTGGTGATTGTCCAAACGGTAGTAGCACCAACTTGTGTCATTGTTGCATTGTCGGAGTTCCAGCCATTAAGCATACCTGTAATTCTTACAGCGCCGTTGGTTGCAGGTGTAGTGCCCATGTCTACGTTGAAAATAACTTTGCTAAAGCCCGATAAAGGTAAGCCTGCATATTTGTAACGAACAGTAAAACCAGCAACATCGGCATCGGCCACAAAAATCATTCGGTTGGTAGAGATAGCGCACTCTGCAGGAACTGTTTCTTCAGTACCCCAAGCATCTCCATTCATAAATTTGAAATCGTAGTTTGAACCAGAGGCTAAATCTAGGGTAACCGAATAGATGTTTTCGATGTCGGTAGGAGATAAAACGGTAGCGGTGGGGCTCCAACCATTAAGGCTTCCGGTAATATGAATGCCATTTGCATTTGGCGTAACGCCAGTCATGTCTAACTCAAAAGTAACAGGAACCGTAACGGCAGCAGCCTGAGCAACACTAAAGCCTTGCACGATTAATAAGGCTAATGCGCCTAAAAGAAAGGATAATTGTTTTTTCATGATAAATAAAATTAAAGGTTAAAACTATTAATACATTAAAAAAAACTGATTGAATGGGTTAAAAGGAAGTTGCCTTTTAACCCATTATGAAATATTAGTTGCAAACATAAGTTGCTACAGCACCAGACATCAAATTTGCCGTAAAGGTCTCTTTTCCGCTGTTGATGTTGAATGATTGCGTGCTACCAGAGTTGTTAACCACAATAACCACAATTTTACCATCGGGTGTTTTAAAGGCCGTACTTGGAAGGTTATCTGTGCTTGTAGATTCAATTCGAATAGAACCTGGACGTACAAATTTAGAGGCGTGTCCAATAACATAATAAGCTGGGTTGTGGGAAACCACATCGCCATCAATTGTAATAGCACCCAAACAGAGAGTACAGCCTCCAGCGGTATGTGGTTCGAGCAGTGTGTTTGATGACAAATTCCACTGTAACACTACTTTACACCAGTTTCGTGTTCCTCCAATGGTAAGGTCACGAACGCCATTTTTTAAGTCGTTTGCCATATCTCCAGGAGCGCCTGTCCACTGTTCTGTGAAATAGAGGTTTTTATCGGGGTGAGCGGTGTGCACAGCCGAGAGCGATGAAATGCTTCCGCCGTAGAGGTGGAAAGCCGAGCCATCGACATATTTTTTTGCATCCGGATCGTCCATGATTGAGATAGGGTAGTCGGTACGATCGGCATTGTGGTCGTAAAGAATAATTTTTGTTTTGATGGATGCCGCTGCAAAGGCAGGACCTAGGTTATTCTTTACAAAGGCACCTTGCTCTTCGGCCAACATTTTCATACTTGGGTTGTTGCCATCGTAAAGAGGTTCATTTTGAATAGTAATGGCATCAATGGTAATACCTTCGCTCGCCATGGCTTGCACATATTTTACAAAATACTTAGAGTAGGCATCGTAATAGGCTGTTTTTAAAGTTCCACCTTTGGGATTGTTGTTACTTTTCATCCAAGCAGGTGGTGACCAAGGCGAACCTAAGATTTTTATTTTTGGGTTGATGGCTAAAATCTGCTTTAAGATAGGAATCAAACATTGTTTATCGGGAGCCAATGAGAAGTTGGTCATATCCACATCGGTTTGTCCAGCAGGTAGGTCGTCGTAAGAGAATGTGGTTGCATCTAAGTCAGAACCCCCAATGCTAATTCTCAAATAGCTTATTCCGATAGCTGTTTCATCTTGTCCAAAGAGTTCATTTAAGAGCACCGCACGTGCCGAAGCCGACATTGAGTTAAGATGTAAGGCGCTACCACCGGTGAGTGTAAATCCAAATCCATCTATGGTTTGAAAGGTTAAGTTGCTGTTTACGGCAATGGTTGGAAAGCTGTTTTGAGCTGCCAAATAAACACTGCCCTGAGGTGTTAAAAGAGCCGATTTGTCGGGGTTTGTTAAATAAACCGCCACGTTTGCTTTTGTGGTTGGAGGAGGAGCCGGTGTGCCAGCACTTGGTGCATTATCTTTGCATTGCGTTCCCAAACCGCTTAAAACGAGCATTGCAAATGCTCCCAACTTCAACTTTCTACCTATTGTTTTCATATTGTTGTTTTTGTATTAAGAGAAAAGGTCTCTTAAATTTGTTTATTGAACATGAGCATCTGTAGTGTTCTCGTTTGTAAATGTGTTTTCTCTGCTTGCAAGGTTGGCGTAAAGCCTTTCAATTGTAAAACAAAAGCCACCCCGCCTAGGCAGGGCGGCTCATGAAAACAGAACTAATTCACTTTTTAAATCACTACTAAATTCACTACTAAATCCCAATTTTTAATTACTTCTTAACCATTTCATAGGTTCCTGTTTTGAAGTCGTTTGTTACCACAATGGTTGCTTGGTAACTTCCCGATTCGGTGATGTTGTTGAAGTCTGCTCCACCTTTGTTGGTCATTGTACCTGTTAAGACACCTGGAACATCGGCACCAAATTGAACCTCCCAAGGCGAATTAAATTTGCTAGAATTGCCAGCAACTAAATTTGTCGTAACGGTGAAAGTAAGTGGATGAACATAAGTCATCACAAACTCTTGTCGGCTATCCCAACCAGTACCAACACTAGACCAATGGAAGAGTTTCATGTTATAATATTCCCATTTAACGGTGATGGTTGAAAAGTCGATGGTTAATTTGAATGCTTGGTCGTATTCGGCGCCAGTTGCAGCAACATCTTCACTCAGTGTGAGTGCACCATTTACTTTGTCGCCACCCAGAGTACCAGCTCCCAATTTAGCATCGAAAGAGTATTTTTTACCTGTTCCGTCGGCCAATGAGTTTAGTGAATAATCTTTTCCAGCTTGGAGTGGCAAATACCCGTTCGAGGTAAAAACATCGCCCGCTTTGGTGAATTCGCCAACTTTAGTGGTTCCTTGAAGAAGAAAGAGTGCATCTGGAGTATCAATAACGATAGGTGCCGAAGGATCGCGCTCAATTTTGTAGCTATAAGCACCTGCCGAAAGATCGAGCGTAATAACTTTAAGTCCAATCTTATCACTCGGTATGAGTTCCGCTTCAACTCCTTGGCTTGCAGCATCGGTACTCATAACCACGTTGCTGGTGGTACCTTTAACGCGTTTCATTCTAAGGGCGAAGAGACCATTGGCTTGGAAAACGAAAGTTCCTTTATTCTTTATCTCTGCCGTTTTTGTCCAAACGCCACCACCCTGATATTCAAGATCAATGGTTGCAGTTCCTGAATAACTCCATTTATCAATTTTAAGCAAGGTGTAAGTCATTAAATCTAAGTTGAGGGAGATGCGGTAAACACCACTCTCTGGCGCAATAATAGCAGGGCCCGCTTTTTTAAGATTCCCTTCGGCGCCTCCCCATTTATGTGCAGGAAGAGCTTTGCCACCATAGAAACTATAGCTCTTGCCAGCAACAAGCGAAGTGTATATTTCGAAGTGGTTCGATGCAGTTTTGTCTGCACCATTTAAACGCTTCAAAGGAAGGGCTTTTGTAAGATCTACACCACCCTCGGTAGCATCACCTGTTATAAATAGATTAGAAGGCAATATCTCATTGGCAAATCGTTTTACGGAGATGCTGCTTGAACCGTAGCTGTTTCTGCTTAAGCATGATGCTTTAACTGCCCATGAAACTTGAGCCACAGCATTGGCAGGGTAACCCGCTAGCGATAAGGCTTCATTGATAACAGATGCCTTAATGCCCATTGATAAATCTTTGCCATTGCTGCCCGATTTTACCTCTAAAATAGGAGTGTCGAAGTTGGTGCTTCCTAGCGTGTCTATGACCACCGAGTAAGTAATGCCATAGTTGGCGCTTGATGATGCGGCTTGCCACTCAAAGGTTGTTACTATATCAGGTTGTGTTTCATCCAATACTAAAGAGGCATTGTTTGTTGGCGTTGTTGCCACAGGGGCGTTGAGCGTCCAAGCTCCTTCCGGATCGAGATTACTCTGTTCGGTACACGACCAAACAGAGAGAGCAAGAAACAGAGCAGGGAGAATTTTTTTATATGTTATTTTCATAATTCTATTTTTATTTATAACAGATTTATTTAACAAGACTACAATGGATTCTGGGTTAATAGAGGATTTCTATCGAGTTCTTGCTGTGGAATAGGCAAGAGTATTTTAGCCTCAGTCATACCATAAGTCACAGGTTGATTGTTTCTTAGGTCTATTTCAACAAGCGCATTCATGGTTGAAACGGCGACTTTGTTTCGAACTAAGTCG
>JAYVSA010000373.1:0-14902 GCA_043775765.1 Breznakibacter sp.
TCGAAACGGAAATTGACTTAACTAGGCGACAAAAAATAGAGGCTGTTTTGCAAGATAAAGCGGTGCGTTTGGCGCGGATCTCGGTTACTTATCCTGCAAATACCCATACCGAAAAAGCACTCACTTTTGAAGAGGTAAAAGCAATGGGGCCTCTTGAAATGGGACTTACCGTTTTTCTGCAACGCTGGGGTAAAGAGATGGATGATGACTTGCAAGAGTTGCTCAAGAGTTCAATTGAAAAAGCCGATAAGCAATGAAAATTCTCGAAATAAAGGGTAAAAACATCGCTTCTCTTGAGGGCGATTTTAAGATAGATTTTAGTGTGGAACCGCTTAAAAGCGCAGGTCTTTTTGCCATAACAGGGCCCACAGGTGCTGGTAAATCGTCTATTCTCGACACTATTTGCTTGGCGCTTTTTGACGATACGCCACGCACTAAAAAAGCGGAAAATTCAATTCGTATTGCCGACGTTAAAACGCAAGATATTGGTCAGGCCGATTGCAGAAACTTGCTACGCCGTGGGTGCGCCGAAGCTATGGCAGAGGTAACGTTTGTAGCTGTTAATGGAGATGTATATAAGGCAACCTGGAGTGTGGCGCGTGCCCGTCAAAAGGTAGATGGAACACTTCAAGCTTCTCAAATAAAGGCTGTTAATCTCACCACGAGCGCAGAAGTTCAAGGTACAAAAAAGGATATTCTGGCCACCATTTCCGAGCTCATTGGCCTCTCTTTTGAGCAGTTTACCCGCGCCGTTCTACTGGCTCAGGGTGAGTTCTCGGCTTTCTTACAAGCCAAAGCCGATGATAAAGCCGACATTCTTGAAAAGATTACGGGTACGGCAATCTACTCGCAAATATCAAAACAGATTTTTGAAGATTGGAGACATGCCGACGATGCCGCGAAGCTCAAAGAATTGGAGCTTAATAACACAAAACTTCTTACGCCAGAAGAGCTTCAACTTCTTAATGAGCAGAAGCTTGAAGCCCAAAAACTGGCGCTTTCTCATAAAGAGAACCTGCTGGTGCTGTCCAAGCAATTTGAGTGGCTTAAGATGGATGAACAGTTGAATCTAGAGGTTGCTAAAGCCTTGTCGCAGGTTCAATTGGCCGAAAATCAGATTGCCGTAGCCCAGTCGCGTTTTAATCTTATTGCCGATATTGAAAAGGTGCAGGGCGTTCGCGATATCTACCGCGAGGCGCTCAATCTGGGGCGTTCGCTGACCGAAAAAACATCCAACCACAAAAATAAATGTGCTGAACTTGAAGCCATTCAAATACAAATAAAAACGTCCGACACCAACCTTAAAACCTCAGAATTAGATCTTAAGAGAGTAAAGGAGCATCTGCAAACCACCCAGCCTCAACTTATTCTGGCGCGCGAATTAGATGTGAAAATTGTTAATGCATCGGCACAATTACAACGCGAGACAACAGATTTTAAGCAAGCTAAACAAGGCATAGAAGCACATCAACTTAAAATAGAGAGCCTCGAAAAACAACAGATTCTTAAATTACAACAGTTAGACGGGCTACAAAATTGGTTTATAGCCAACCAAAAATATTCGCCCATCATTCCTATTCGCGAACTGCTTACCACACTCCATGCCAGTTGGATAAAGCAGCTGCAAGAGGGTACTAAAGCAACTCAAGATTTTAACCATACCTCCAACTTAAGCGTGCGCACCACGGCTCTCTTAACCGATAATCGCCAAAAACTGCTCGCCTTCGAGAAGATGCTTCCTGCCGAGGTGGTTCTTTTGCGCGCTCAGCTCAAAGATCAAACGCCTTGCCCCGTCTGCGGAAGCCTCGAACATCCAGTTTTGCAAGAACCTATCTCGAATAACAAAGCACTGCTCGATGCCGAAATCACTAAAAATAAAAACTCGCTTACAGAGCAAATTCATCTCCATGAGGAGCAAATAAAACAATACGACTCAGAGCTTATTCGACTTAAAACCATTGAAGTATCGAGTATTCAGCTTGCTGCTACGGCACTTGAGCAACTCCAAAAGCGTCTTTCGGAGTTCAATGTCTCTACCCAAGAGCTTCAAAACGGTACCTTCCTCGCCGCGCTCAACAATTTGGCGCAAGAGTGGCAACAGAACGAAAAACTGGCGCAAGAGGCAACCGCTTTGGTAGCACAAATTACCACCGAACTCAAAAGCGATAAAGAGACTCTTAAGCACTTAAAAACAGTATTTAATGATGCGCAAATACGCTTCAATAGTGCCCAAACGGCTATCAACGACCTTACTGTCAACCGCTCAAAACTTCTCAACGGAGCATCGGCCAACGAGTTAGAAAACACGCTCAATAACCAAATTAAAAACGCCGAACACCAGCATAAAACCGTTACCGAAACACACCAACTCTTAACCAATAAAAAGAGCCAGCTCACGGCGCTTACCCAAGCTCTCGTAGCTGAAATACAACAACTGACTCAAGCAAAACAAACCTCCGATGTTAACGTCCATACTTGGATTCAAACTCATTATCCCGAGCTTACAACCGAGCATCTTCACCATCTGCTCCAAAAAGAGGCTACTTGGATAGCCACCGAAACCGCTCAGTTAACCGCTTTTAAAAATGCCTTTTTGGTGCATCAAACCACCCTCAAAGAGCGCCAAAATAAGCTCCAAACACATGCCATCAACGGCAATCGTCCTACGCAGGATGGCATTACTAAGTTGTTGGTTGAGCAGGCCATTGCCACTGTTGAAGAGCAGTTGGCTATTAACAATCAACTGTTTAGCTCCATTGTACTAAAACTCGAAATAGATAAAAGCAACCGCCTTCAACTCGCCACTCTCACGGCGGAACTCCAAAAACTGGTTCACACCGCCAGCCGCTGGGCCATTCTCAAAGAGCTCTTCGGACAAGCCGATGGTTCTAAGTTCAAAAAAATAGCGCAAGGATACACCCTCGACGCCCTTTTGCTCTATGCAAATCAGCACCTTACAGCCCTCTCAAACCGCTATCAGCTTCAGCGCATCCCCGATGCCGTGGCCCTCATGGTTCTCGACTCTGCCATGGGCAACGAGCACCGCTCCGTTCACTCTCTTTCGGGTGGCGAAAGCTTCTTAGTCTCTCTGGCACTGGCGCTTAGCCTCTCGTCGCTCTCCTCCAACCGCATGCAAATCGAATCGCTCTTCATCGACGAAGGCTTCGGCTCGCTCGACGCCAAAACCCTCAACGACGCCATGGACACCTTGGCCAACCTCCAAACTCAAGGGCGCAAAATCGGCATCATCTCCCACGTAGGCGAAATGATAGAGCGTATTCCCGTTCGCATCGACGTTCAAAACAGCTCCAATGGCGGCCGAAGCACCGTTCGCGTTATCGGATAACTCATAAAGAGTCTCTCAATATCTATCTCTTGGGCGTGCCAGCAAGGGCGGTTGTTTAATGCTTCAAGTCGCTGGTAATCAATTGAGTTCGAAACTACTTCGCCCTTACTGTCGGTTCGCCGCTTCAACTCCTTGCACATTGGTTCCGACAAGCTCCACCAAAGCGCTGTGGGGTTTCACGCTCTGCACCTCACGCAAGGCAACAATTCGTCTCGAGCTGATATCTACATCATAAGTCATCTTAATATGCTTACCCTTGTATGTTGCGGGTTTGTTTTTTCAGGGCGGAAGGCTTATTCTAAATCGAAGTTCGTTATTTCCTTTTCTTAGTTAATGTATTTCCTTTTAATCTTTAGCTTATTTCTTAAACAACAGCAGTTTTAGATTCCCAATCTTTCTTAAGCAATGCGTATATTAAGTCGTCAACCCACTTATCATTTATCAATATACTTTCTACAAAGTGAGCTTCTTTCCTAAATCCAATTCGTTCAACTAGTCGGATAGAGTTATTGTTTTCAGGGTCTATTGATGTAATAATCCGATGCTTACCTAATTCTTTAAATAAATAGTCAATTACTCTTTTTACTGATTCCGTTGCGTAACCTTTGTTGTGAAACTTTTTATCCAGTGTACAACCGATTTCAGTTTGTTTGTTTTCGCTACCGAAGAAGTGAATCCCTAAATCACCTACTATTTTCTGTGTCTCTTTTTCTATAATGATAAATTGAAACCAAGTTTCAGGTTCATTAATTTGTTTCGATACCTTTTTAATAAATGTTTCTACGTCAGTAAGAGAAGTTGGAATCCATCCCTGGTATTTATTTGTCACACTATCTGAACGATATTCAAATATTTCATTTTTGTCATCAAGCGTAATTGGTCTAATAATTAATCGTTCTGTTTCTAAATTCATTTGCTTATATGGCTCTTAAAAAAACATTAATCTGTATTTACCGGCTCATTAGATTGCCTGACTTCAAGCACAAACGTTAATAGTTTGTTTTATTTTTTATTTCTTTCCGCATACAAACACTGTTTTTATTCCCTATATATTGTCCGTAATTGTCTATACTGTAAAAACCACTTTTATTATAGAAACTTATTGCCTCTGGTTGTAATATTCCAGTCTCAAGCACTGCTGATGAAAATCCTTTTTCAACTATCCAGTTTTCAAGTTCTAATAAGATATTCAGTGCAATTCCATTCCTTCTCACATCAGATTTAACAAACATCCGTTTTATCTCTATATTTTCATTGTCGAATATCTTAAAACATCCACATCCTGCAGGAATATTGTCAAGATAAGCAACAACAACAGTATCTATAAATTCAATCTTATTATATCTATCGTACTCTTTTTGGACGACGCCATATCTGTCGTTCAGTTCTGCATCTAATAATTCAATCAAGCTATTAAAGTCAACGTTATCACTGGTTGTTCGTACTATATTTATCATTCTTCAAATATTTATTCTCTCTTCTGGGGTTCTGTCTTTTATTGTGTCATTGTCGCAAACGAACAGTGCTTTATTTTCTTCCGTTAATCTTAAGTGTTACTTAAATTCGTAGTATTAATTCTGAACAAATCGCATATTTCTTTTTACTTTCATAACATTCTCAATACTAGTCAACATCTCAAGCAAAGCAAAGGCAACATCTAATGCTGGAGCTGGTCCAGTGCATGTAATTATATTTCCGTCAATCACCATTTGCTTGTCTAGGACTATCGCACCAAAATCGGCTAATTCTTTTTGTCTATCTGCTGTATCTTTTAAGTCCCATGTTGTTGCTTTTCTATTCCTTAATACTCCCGACTTTCCTACTGGCAATGCAGCAACACAAATTGATGCTATTATTTTGTTTTGCTTATCAAACTCTCTTATCAAGTTTAAAAATCGTTCATCGTACACATCTTCTAAAAAACCTGCAGCTGGACAACCTCCAGGAATTGCTAATGCATCATATTCTTCAACTTTTATTTGGTCGAATGGTATTTCTGGTTTTACAATAAGATTCCAATAGCAATTATACTCTGAACGAAAACCTGTCGTAGTCAAATCTACAGGTTCAAAATCAGTCTCTCTACTCCATCCAATTACATCAATAAATGCACTTGCCTCATATGCTTCAAATCCTTCTGAAAGGAATAATAGTACTTTTTTATTCATTTTACAATTAAGTTTTACATTAGCCATGTGTTTTTTTAGCCTTGTGCATATCATATAAAACCATTCATGCCAAGTACTTAATCCGTAAAATTTTTTAACACCCCATCCAACGCCCTGCCTATTTGTGCATCGCCATTCGTATCTCTTCAAATGAGGGTTCTGCCAAATTAAAAAAGGTGGTACGAGAGCCAATATCTTTCAAAAAATGAGCATCTGAATTCGACATAACACTCCAGCGCGACAACTCGGGATGAGACGTCAGCAGTCTTTCGTAATCTCCTGGGTTAAAAATTTCCACAGCATCAATGGTAGCGCCACTGGGTATGAATCCGAGTTGAGAGAGAATGCTATTTCTCGATTTATCTATATGAGCAGGAACTATAATACCATCCATGGAGTGAACCATACGCGCTACCTGATTAAATGATGTATCTAAACCAACAAGTAAAAGCTCGTCCACTTCGTCCAAAATATCACCGTTCAAATCAGAAATAACCTGTTTTCCAAAGAGGGTTGCCTTGTTTTTCACCCTAGGCATGTGTTTGTCGAGGTACTTTTGAAACTCCTCCAATTGGCTTACCGTTTCAAAATAAACCAAACAGTGAATCTCCTCTTTCGTGTTAACTTCCAATCCAGGAATTACCAAAATACCCTCCTGCTTACCAAAATCTTTCACTATTTGAACCTGCTTGGTGCAGTTATGGTCGGTAAGTGCTATAATATTTAGCCCTCTTTGCATGGCAACCGTAACAATATCGTAGGCATTCATCTCAGCATTTCCACAAGGTGAAAGGGCTGAGTGAATATGCATATCGGCTATATAGAGCTTCATAATTACTTATTCAACAACTGATATAACCTACCGGAGAGTTCAAAAGCCTGTAATTTAGACCCCAGTAAAGGAATATTTTCAAGTTTGCTTTGAATAACGGTAGCCTCTTCGGGTTGTAATCCTTTTACCAAAATTACAGCCGAAATATCTCGTAATGAGGCTATTGCAATAACATTCTTATGCGTTTGCAGTGTTATCCAAGTTGCATTTTCACTAATGTTGCCCATTACATCGCTCAACAAATCGGAAGTATAACCACTTGTAACCTCGTTACCTAATCCGTCTTCGCCACTAAACACTTGCAAATCAAGTGCTTCAACCATATCACTCACCTTCATTTTTTGCTCCTTTCTTTTTACAATCTTTATCTAAACGATTCTCGCCCCAGGTTTTAGTTATAATCTTTAAAGCGTGATCTAAACTTAATTTTCCTTTCTGTTCCATTTTACGTTGCAAAAACACACAGCCCGATAGAGAGGCGCGCTTCTGAACAATATCTTCTGCAAAAACCTCACAAGTAGGTGAGCCACAAGCGCCACAATCTATGGCGGGCAAGAAACACATTAATTCACGTACGCGTTCCATCTTCCTTAATGCCTCCGATCTATTTTCATCTAACTGCATCACATACCGAGGTGGAATGGCCTGCACATAAATCTGATTTCCAATATATTCGCGATGCTTCTCAGTTGAACTCTGCTTATTCAACATCTCATCTTCTAATGAGTGGGCACGCTTTAAAATACGTTCTTTGGTTAAAAATCTATTTCCTGCCACTAATACTCCGCCAGCACAACCCTGTTCGCAAGCCCTTAACTCCAAGAAATCGACATCTGTAATCTCTTCATTCTCAAGTCGCTCCAGAAAATCTATCACATTATGAATTCCTGCAAGAGCCAAACATCGACCTTTCATATTATTGGCCTCACCACCCGTTAAACTCCATTTGAGCCCTTTGGCAGAAAGTCCAGGAAACTGCTCCTTATGAGCCCATTGGCCATGAGGACGGTTTTTGATGATGGTATAAACCTTATTATAGATAAAATTCAAATTGATAACCCCATCTACCAAAGGGCCAATTTCGCCAATGGGCTGCTTTACCGCAGCAATCTTAGCAGCACATGGAGTTACATAGAAAATACCTATCTCATTGGCACTGCAACCACTCTCTTCCGTTATTTTTTTGCGCAAATAAACTGCTGAGGCATCTATTGGTGGCTTTATGGTAATAAAATTTTCTGTTAAGCTCGGAAACCGTACTTGTATTAATCGCACAATAGCCGGACAGTAGGGCGAAACAAGAGGTTTATCTTTACGTTTCTCCTGCTCTTCTAAAAACCTGTCATTGATTAGTCCAACGGTGTGTTCGGCCTGATAAACGTGCGTAAAGCCCAATTCACGCATCACGCTAAAAATCATCTCCTCGGTAATATGCTCTGGGAACTGGCCAATAAAAACCGCAGGCACAATAGCAATACGAATTTTATAGTTGAATATTTGCTCAAAGTCATCTTGTGCCACATAAATTGCATCTACAGGGCACGCCGTAAGGCACTCACCGCAATCGATGCATAAATCATCGTGAATCACCGCCAGCCCATCAACAATACGTATAGCAGCCGTGGGACACACTCGCATGCAATGGACACATCCAAAACAGAGGTTTTTATTAACCTTTAAAGCGTGGTATAATGAACTGCAACTCATCCTTCTTGGAAACTAAAATCAGTGATTAATTCTACTGTTGTGCCCTTACCAACGACACTCGAAATATTCAGTTCGTCGGCATTGCGCTTCATGTTTGGAAGTCCCATGCCAGCACCAAAGCCCATTGCACGCACTTCTGCCGATGCTGTTGTGTAACCCTCTTGCATTGCCAAATCAATATCGGGTATACCTGGGCCATTATCTTCCACAACCACCGCAATACGCTGCGCATTAATTTTGGCTGTGATAACACCACTAAATGCGTGAGCTACCACGTTTACCTCAGCCTCGTAAAGCGCCACCACCACACGTTTTATAATGGCTTGATCGACATTGAGTTGTTTCAATATTTTCTTTACTGCGCTTGAGGCGTTGCCTGCCTTAATAAAATTTCCACCTTCTACTTCGTACTTTAACTCCATAACTAATTAATATACTGGATTTAAACCCGCTTCGTGAAGCTTACTAATGGTTCTAAACATAGAAGAAGAACATTCTAGCAGCACCATATCTAATTCAAAGGCAAGCAACTTCATTTCTGGCGTCACTGTTTTTCCGCGCACAAAAACAATACAATCAATATCCGCCATTTCAGATGTACGGATTGTTTGTAAATTACACAAACCTGTTATTAAAACCAATTTATTGGTATCGAGCGTAAGAACATCGCTCATTAAATCACTGGCAAACCCTCGCTCAATACTCTTATGAACGAAATCTTTACCACAAATTACTTTGGCATTTAGTATATTGGCTATTTCTTGTATGGTCATTAAAAATACATTTCATTAAAGTTTGGTTATCCGCAACTTACGCTTAGAGATTTTTTTTTGATTTCAATACTAAAGATAGTGTTTAACACAATACAAGTGACGATTTAGAATAAATATTGCGTAATATATTACTTGTAGTTGAATATCAACTAAATAAGCTATTTATTTTGCTCTTTAATTAAACGTATTTATGCTTCGATTGCAAATTTGCATATTAAATAGCTCAAAATTGACATGTCGTTTTCCATTGTTCCCCCGAGTGTAGAGAGGTTATTTTATAATCTACGGAACGAGATGAACTAATCTATTTCTATAGTCTCTTTTTTGAGCCAAGCAGTGAGTAATTTGTAAGAGAGTGAGAGTATTATAGCGCCAGTAAAAAGGCCTATAAACCCTGAGGCCATAAATCCACCAATGGAGCCAATAAAAACAACAAGCATTGGTGCAGGAGCCCCTTTGCCCATAAAAATAGGTTTAAGGATATTATCTATCGTGCCAACAAACACCATCCAAATGGTAAGCAGAATAGCAGTTGTTGTATTACCAGTACTCCAGATATATATAATCACTCCAATGGCAACGGGCAACATGCCAACCTGAACAACAATCAGAATGAGGCTTACAAATGTCCATACGCCCGCAAACGGAATGCCTGCAATACCCAAACCAATTCCAGCCAACATGGATTGAATAAAAGCCACACCTAAAACGCCTTTTGCCACGCTTCTAACGCTTTTAGCAGCTGTTTGAGTCATTTCTACGCCACTATTGCCAGCAATTTTAATAAAGAAAGACTCCGCAAATTCATTGGCATCTTCGGCATAAGCTAAGAAAGCTCCACTAATCACGATGGCAACCATTAACATAATGATCCCCAGCGTGGTAGACGATAATAAATCGAATAATTTTAGAGCAATAGGTTTTAAATCATCCTGATGTTTGGCGATAAATATTGTTAGGTTAGACGATGCCTCGACCCAATATTGGTACAACGAATCACCTATAACAGGCCACCCTTTAACTACTTCGTTTGGAGGTGGTACAGTTAATAAACCAGCATTATAGAAATTCATAAGCACCTTCACTTCGTCAACCGTAGCCAGCAGTAGCCCAATAATTGGCCCAATAATGAGTAACAGAAAAACCGTTGCAAGAAATATGGCCGATAGTTTGCTTCTACCTCTTAGTTTAACGGTTATTTTTTTATGTATTGGATAAAGCGCAGTGGCAATTATGGCTCCCCATATTAAGGGAGTGATGAAAGGTTTTATAATAAGAAAACACCATGCAAGTAAAAGAGAGAGTGCGAGTAACTGAATAGCCGAATGAATTACAAGACCACTTTGGTTATTGTTTGAATGGGGTTGTTTGTTTGAGCTCATAATTTTTACTTTAAACTAATTTTCAAATGCACACCGCAAAAAGAGAGATTGTACCCGTTAATTCGAAAACTTAGAGATTAATATAGCCAACCTTTCGAGGTTACTCTCACGCACAATAGAATAGCTATTATCGCTCTCTAAGAGGAAGTTATAAAGACGCTGGCATTTTGTAACCAACAAAAAACCTTCGGTAATATGGTGTGTATCGAAGGCAATTTCGGCTCCTTCGAGCAGTAAATTGGCAAAGTTTTCGTACACCTCAGGTTGATGTCCATAATCTGAAGTTAATGCCTCAAACCATTTGTTCGAATTATCTGTAACAAACTTTGAGTAGGGTATTTTTATGAAACGGCCAACCTCTTCGGCAAAAACCACCTCTGCACTTTCATAATCTTTATCTTTCACAAAAACCAGTAAGGTGGCAAGACTGTTTAACAGTTGCTCTACTACCTTTGATATATAATCTTTTCTATACACAGCCTATTGAGTTTAGATTCAAAAATACACTTTTTTGGTAATTATTTTAACACTATCATTAATTTGACCTATTAAAAAAATGAGCCATCTAAAATAATCAGATGGCTCAAATTCTAATAAGAGAAATAAACTACTATTTTTTAGAAAGCTCTTTGCAAGCTTCGTATAATCCTTCAAATAATTGCTTTACATCTTTAACGGCAACGGCAGCAAAAGCCACACGAATAACGTTATTTAAGTTAATGGTTCCGATACTGTATTTAGAAATTAGCAACGCTCTTAACTCTTCACAATTGATGTCGCTATTTGGAATAACACACATAAAATAGCCTGAGTTATAAGGAAGTGGCTTAAAATACTCGCTGTATTTTGGATCTTTTAAAGCCTCTTTACACGCATTATAACGAGCTTGAAGAATATCGAATTTTGCTTGTTTTTCTTGAGCGTAAGTTGGAGAATCAAAAGCCTTTAACAACAACGACTGCGATATATTTGGTGCATTTGAGATGTTACCTCTCACAGCGCCAGCAGTTTTAGACTCTAGAGCGCTATAAACCGAAGCATCGGCGCCTTTGTAGTTATAGGTGATGAAACCAACACGAAAGCCCCAAACATAATCTTCTTTTGTAGGTCCGTCTACTTTTATGGCTAATATATTTTCGTGCAAGTCGCTGATATAAGCGAAGATAGACTGTTGCTCAATACCCTCTTCAAAGACAAGTCCGAAGTAAGCATCGTCTGTAACAACAACTACTTTTTTACCTTTTTCGGCAACTTCTTTCAAGGCAGCCGCAATAGCTGTCATTTCGCTATAAGTAGGCGTGTAGCCCGATGGATTATTCGGGAAGTTTAAGATGATAACTTTTTTGTCGCCACCAGTTAAAAGAGACGCTTTCATGGCATCCACATCAAAACCACCATTTTTAAATAGGTTGAATGGCGTTAAATGTGCCCCGTAAGCATTATTGAAAACTAAATCGTAATTGTCCCAGAAATAGTTACTTACAATAATTTCCTGACCAGCATCGGCAAACAAATAGCCAATCATGGATATGCCGTGAGTAAGCGCACAAGTAACCACGGGCAATGATATTTCGCGACCTGCTAACTTTGGGTTTTTCTCAAAAATCATCTGTTTCCAACGAGCGCGTAAGTCGGGGCGACCAAAGCTAGGTGCATAAGAAAAAGACATTGCTGGATCTAAATCAATACGGGAGTCGATAGAAGCTAAACGCATAGGAGAACCATCATCTTCAATAGCTGCACCAATAGTTGCATTAATCTTAGTGCTTTTTGCTTCAGCCGATTGACCTAAAATACCGTTCTTAGGAAAGTAAATCTCTTTTCCTTTTTCAGAAAGCATCTCATAAATTTTTGGACACTTCGAGAGCAATACATCGTTTAATTCTTTTGTTAACTGATTCATAGTGATTTATATTTAGTCTTTTGTTTTCGCATTACAAAAATACAACATTGATTCTAACTTACAACCTAAGAGACAAAATTGCATAAAATTCCTACGAAACGTTAAATAATAAACATTTCTGCCTTAGTGGTTATTAAGCAACCAAATTCCAAGGAATAGCACTTAGAATAAGAATAAGAGCAATGGTGTAAAACAAGAGAATGGTTTTGTGTTTCATGGCATCGAATTGTGCTCTCTTGGCTTTTGAGAAACCAATGGTGATAAGCACGATTGCCAATAGCATGAGAAAGACATGCTCTACGGTATAAAAACGGAACACTTTTACCTTCATGGTAAGTTCGCTAAATACCACTTTTGAACTTATAAAGTAAAGCACGAAGCCAAGTATGGCCTGAGTGTGAGCCGAAGCCAGCGTGATGAGAGCCAATATTCTATCGAACTTTGTGAAGACTCTTTTTTTAATGATTGCACTAGCGCCGTTGAATATAACCGCTATCAGAAGTATAAGTATACTGTATCTTAACCCTGAATGTAACGAGATGAGAAATTGCTCCATTGTGTTTGTGTATTTCGTTTAAGTATTAAATGAAAATAGTCATTTCTATAGTAAGGAAATAATAAGAGTTTTGTTCGAATATTCTCGCAAAGGTGCAATGAAAAATTAGCCTAATTTATTGTCGGGTACGAAGCAAGAAAATAAAAGCGCGGAGCAAAAAAATAAAAACCCGAAGCAAGAAAATAAAAACCCGAAGTAAGAAAATAAAAGCACGAAGCGGGAAAATAAGTAGTAGGATAGAAAAAGAGAGTCGGATTTTAAGATTTGACCTCTCCCCAACTCTCTCTCCACGGGGAAGGGACTTGGGCTAGTGGAAGGCTAAAGATATCGTCTCTTATCTCCCTTTATAATGACATTGAAGCAAAAAATGGAGCCAAAGCGCTAAAGTTGGATGGTTTTGTGCACTATTTTAAGATTAACTCGAGACGAATTGTTGCCTTGCGTGAGGTGCAGAGCGAGAAACCCCACAGCGCTTTGGTGGAGCTTATCGGAACCAATGTGCGAGGAGTTGAAGCGGCGAACCGACGGCTGGGGCGAAGAAATAATAGATTTGAAAACAGGCCAGTAACTTGAGGTTGCCCGAATTGCCCCTGACGGCACGCCCAAAACACAAAAAAGAGCTCCGAATTGAAGCTCTTTTTCTGTTATTATGAGTTGGTTTGAAAGGTAATTCCTAATTCGTTGGCCAGCGATTGCAAATCGGCAACTACAGGTGGAAGGAGTTCGATGCCGTGCTCAAGGCGGTAGGCGGTAAGTTCGCGCTCGGGATCGCCAGGGATGAGCACTTTTTGGTCGGGATAGATGCTTTCGGCATTTCTAAATGCTTCTATCCAGTTGTCGATGTGCGCCTTAAACTCCTCGGCAGGACGAAAGGCATCCACCCTCATGGCACCAAAAAAGTGGCCAATTCCTTCGCCAACCTGATCTTTCGATGGCTCCAAAAAGGCAACAAACGGTGGCACCCAAGGGCCATAATTCGCACCCGAAAGTACGCCGCTCAATATATCAACCATTGAGCCTAAGCAGTAGCCTTTGTGCGAACCCAAATCGGGATTGCTACCCAATGGTCGCATGGCACCTCCCTCTTTGAGGATAGTGGCGCTGTTTGATGGCATTCCATCTTTATCTTGCGTCCAACCATCTGGGGTGTTAAGTCCCTTACGGTTAAGTACTTCGAGTTTTCCGTTGGCTACAGTGGTGGTTGCCATATCTATAACAATAGGCGGATTGTTCTTTGCTGGAAAGGCTACCGCTATTGGGTTTGTACCTAATAGTCGACTTTTTGAATGGGTTGGAGCAACTAGTGGCGAGGCGTTGGTAAAAGCCCAACCAATCATATCTTCTTCGAGGGCGAGCATGGCGTGATAGCCTGCAATGCCAAAGTGGTTTGAATTTTTTACAGCTACCCAGCCTGTGCCTGCAATGCGTGCCTTTTCCATGGCCAGCCTCATGGCTTGGGGAGCTACAACTAAGCCAGCACCTAAATCGGCATCGAGAACGGCGGTGCTTGGTGTTTCGTGTACTATTTTTGGTTTCGGATTGCCATTGAGGCGCCCTTTTTGCCATAGTTTGACATAGCCACTTAAGCGGGCAACTCCATGAGAATCAACGCCTCTTAGGTCGGCAGAGATAAGAACTTCGGCGGCTTGTAGGGCATCTTTTTCGGTAGATCCCATGGCCTGAAAAACCTCTTTGGTATATTGTTTAAGGTAGGCGGCGGTGTATGTGTTGCTCATAAGTGAACTGTTATTTTTGAAGTTTTTGGAGTTCTTGTGAAATTTGCAAAATCTCATCTTTGTTTTCGGCTCGAGTTATTAAGCAGATATAATGGTTGTCTTTGTTGTTGTCGACAATAATGATGTCGTCTTTTATATATGAATCAAGTGATTTGCGTTCAAAAAGCTTTGAGAAGAGTTCGAAGCGAAATTGCTGAGGAGATATGTTTCTATTTTTATTTATAGCAACGGGTTTCGTGTCGCAATAGTAATATAAAATAACATTATTTTCTTCGATATATTTTTTAATTATATCGGAAATTTGTAATATATCGCTTATTGAGTTGAGCGTATTGGCGCTTTCAGCTTTAAGTAAAATATCTATGATTGGAAATTGGCAATCAATTGGTAACGATTTTGATGATATCTCTGAAAAGTGCAAATCAAAACAATTTCCATCGTTAAAAGATAGAGCGAAAGACTTATTGAAATTCATAGGTTTAGGGGAAAGTGATTTATT
>JAYVSA010000374.1:0-9874 GCA_043775765.1 Breznakibacter sp.
ATAGCGCCAATCCTGACTATTCCCATCAAGTGTTCGACCACCCCAAACAAGTGTTCCAATACCAGGAAATGAACGAATAACGTTAATCGATTTTCCTGCCATAACATCAACGTTCAGATTTTCCTGTTGTTCGCTTGTTATGTTTACCATTGGTGCGTTCACCATGTTAAGAGAAATATTTGCTGGCGATTTCCATACGCCTCTACTATTATCAACAGCAGTATATTGTCCGGCCATAGCGGCACTTGGTGGTAACTCATTTAGTATATTACGAATTTCACCCAATATGTTGTTATATGTTGGACTAGTTGCTTTTAGTGCTTGATGAAAGTTTAACTTATCAGTCTCCTTTGGCGAAGTATTGCTTTTGTATTTCTTAACTACGTCAAGAGCAGCTACTTCTTCTGCTGGTAATATTTTCTCAAGATCTACCGATGCATCAAGATTCTCAAACGTAACTTCACTTGGTTGTACAATAGCAGTTTTTAACCATGGATAGTATGCTGCTCCATATTTTAAATCATTCACGCCTATGGCCTCTCTGAAGTCAGTAACAACATCGGTAGTTGTTTGAGATGGCGATTGTTTTGCGAGGTCAAATATTCCAAATCGACTTTGCGACTCCATACAATGTTTAAGCACCATTGTATATATATTGTAACATGCTTCACCTAAAGCAATAGCATCAGGAATAACTATTAATGTTGGTTCAAACTCTTTCTTAAGCAATTCAAACGGACTTACTTTAGTTGCAGAGCCAAGGAAATCATCTCCCTTTACCTCTATACCATCTGGTTTATCTTTATAAGTATCAACTGCAATAATGTAACATGGACCTCCTCCATTTGCATAAAACAAACGAATACAATTGAATAAGTATAATGTGTTGTTCGGTTTTAACTCCGCATACATCTGTTTTCTACCCACGGTGAATGTCTCTTTTGGAACAGATGCATCCGCTAATTTTGTTGCGTCAACTGCAAGTTTTAACGCCGCAGCAGCATCTTTTGTTGCCGCATCTGCAGCCGTTCTTGCTGTGTCAGCGGCTGTTTTTGCTGTATCTACCGCTATTTGCGCAGCAGCTTTGGTAGCATCAGCAGCTGTTTGTGCAGCTGTAGCCGCAGTTTTTTCTTCAGGTGTTGCAGTTGCATTCGCTGCAACACTTGCTGCATCTGTTTTTGCTTTTTCTGCAGCGTCAGTCGCATCCGCAAGTTTAGCGTCGGCATCAACTTTTGCACTTGCTGCATTTACTGCAATTTCTTCAGCATCTTTGGCTTTTGCTGATGCCAAATCCGAAGCATCTTGTACCTTTTTGGCATTCTCAATAGCAATATTTCGAGCCAACGGATCTGCAGATACTTCTGCTACTTTAAGAAAGAATTTGGCTTCAAATCCTGCTCCGAAACGCTCAACATATTCGGCAAATGATGTTACGCGTGTTGGTTTATCTAAAAGCGATTTCCCATTCCATTCGGCCTTTTCTGTATAGCCAATGAATGCTGGAACAGCCGTTTCTACTGCAACAGCAGAATTGGGAAAGGCATTTTTTTCTTCAATGTAAACACCTGGTGTTTTAAAATTTGTAGGCATAAATTTTTTTTTAATAATTAATAAATAAAGATTTCTGAGTATTTTATTTTATTCTTTTCTTGACTATCTTCTATTGAAGAAATATTATTAATATCTGGTGTTGGTAATAGCTTAATCACGACTCTAAAACTTGATGTTTCATTTTCAAAATTTTCAACCAACTTAAAATGGTTTATAGGCACTTGATTTAGACTAATTGGCTTATTTGATTCAAAACAGATTACCTCTCTTTTATTTGAAAGTTTTTTTGTTATTGGACCATTAAATATTATCTGATTACTAAGTATTGCTGGTTTTTGTAGCTCTTTTAGATGTTCGCTCATTAGGAGATATCGCCAATAAGTTTGTTTTTCTTTAAATGAAAGAGCATATTCACTTAATAGATTATTATTAAGGCGTATATCTATTAACGCAAATGGCTTTCTGAAATATTGTTCTTCTTGTTCTTCAAGTGGGAGAATATCGCTCTCTGAAACAAATTCTTTCTGGTGTAACAGACTTGGCGAAAATGGATTTTTCCTCTTTTCAATTATATTGTGAAAATAATATAAGGAAGAGGTTATATTTTCAAAACCACTTTCAGTGTAGTTATAAAAATTAGCATCTGTGAGGAAGAGATAAAATCGCAATATTAAATCATCTGACAGTAAAACTTCTTTGTTTTTTTCCAGTCCATTTTTATCCGTTTCGTAAAGCAGCGTAAAACCATTGTTAAAGGATTTAAATATCATGCCATTGTTAAGCATAAATCGTTCGGTGGTTTTGCTCGGAAGTACCGTAAGACACTCAAGTTGCTGATGAGAAAAGTATTTGTGCTGAAAAACTATATTAGTTAGTATGTTATATTTTACTTGCATCTATCAAAAAGTTTCAGGATTGGTATCGTTTTGCATTGATGAAACAGTTGGTCTGTACTCTCTAACTATCGACTCATCAATATTTAACATGCGCATTTTATATAGTACTGAAGGCATATATTTTGCGCCGAGGGTCGTCCAAATATTACTCAGTTTGTCGGGGTTTAAGTCTGTTATTTCAAATGTTAATTTATCAATTTTAAGATCTAATCCTGGCGTATTGCTTTTTGTGAAGACATTCTTGTGTTGGAAAAAACCTATTGTAAATGATAAAAACCTTAAAGCTTCGGGGTAATTGCCGCTACTAAAGTAAGCTGAGAATAACACGTAAACATTAAGATAAAGCGGGGGAGCCATATTACCCAACGAATTTGACAAACTTTTTTCGTTTACTTTTTGAGCTGTTTCTCTTTCTATATTGACTAATGTTGCAATAATTTTGTTTTCACCCTGAATGGCAATTGTTCCATCTTGATTCACTAGGCCTGAAAGAACCACTTTGTCTTCATTTATCTTTAGTTTGTTCCTAAAATACTCATTCATATCTTCTGTCAAACATGATAATGCTTCGTAGATCATATCACAATTTTGTTTAAATTATTCAGTATTATTATTTGTTTACAAACAATAGAATTCAACATCAAGTACATACTTACAAATATTGATTTGTAAGCATATGAACTATAATTGTTAACAAATTTAATTTTATTTTAGTACTAAACTAACAATATTAGTAATTTTTTATTTTATTTGTGTAATGTTTAAAAAATTCAAATGCGTTATCTTTATTGTATTCTATTTTTTATTGTTTTTATTGATAACGGATGGCCATTTCCTAAAGGGGCTGATGAAAATCATAATCAAGTTTTCAAAATCACTAGCGATACTCCTGCAACTTTGAGCATAAATCAGATTGTAAACGAATCTCGAAAAGTAAAAAATGATGCTTCGAAACAAGAGCAAAAATTAGTTTCCTACCTTCTATCCCACCCTCAAGGCAAAAAAGATACACTTATATCAAACGATACATTACTACTAATTAACTCGTATTCTGTAAGGAAGCGTGGAGATATAGTGGCTTATCATCCATATTGGGCAAAAGAGACAAAGAATTATAATTACAATTTAATTAGCACTTTATCCTATTATGGTTATAGTATAAACGCCGAAACGGGTGGATACAAAACGCTTAATGGATGGGATACCTCTTCAGTGGTAACAAAAGCTCTTGCAAGTGGATGCAATGTAGATCTTTGCGTATATCATAAACAGGAAGAGTCTGATAGTCTCAGTTACTTCCTCCTTAGCTTTTCAACTCAGTTAAAATTCACTCAATCACTTTGTAATCAAATTAAGACGCGTAAGGCGACGGGGGCAAATATTATTTTTGAAGAGATGGATTCTACTTATAGAGATATTTTTCCGATCTTCATTCAATTGCTTTCGAGTTATTTAAAACGAGATAACCGCAGTTTAACAGTAACGATTCCCGCATCTGATAATTCAAGTGTTTTTAACATTAAGAAACTAGATCCTTTCGTTGACCACTTTGTTATCGATTTTACTAAAACAAAAGTAAAAAGAGCCTTCGCTCCAATCAATTATATAGATTCCGTTCTCACAAAAGTTCTTAATAAAGGGGTTTCCCCAGCAAAATTTATTGTGTGTTTGCCATTATATGGAGGGCAGTGGGAATCTAATTCAGATAAATTTTACGATTATATAAAATACAGTAAGATTACGAGCGAATATCTTGACAACTATGATTCAATACATGTGGGTAAAGATGTACGAATTGATTTTGTTGATGATTATTGGGATTCATATACTTTGTGGTTTGATGATGCTCAAACTCTTGCAGCCAAATGTGATCTCATATATAGCAAAAATATTGGAGGAGTAGGTTTATGGGCTTTAGAATATGATAACTACAAGAGCGATTTATGGAACGCAGTTGTGAACAGAACACTGTATTCTGATACATGTCAAATTAACGTACATAAAAGCATAAGAACAAACTTGTTCGGCCTTTGGACTCAGGTAAAATTAGAACTTAGCCTTTATCAATCCTTATTTGAACATCCTTGTAATTTTGATACTATAAAAAGAGACGAGATGGTTTCTGATAATTACATTGAGATGGTAACCGTTATTATTGCCTTAATTCTCCTCATCGTAATAATACTATATATATACATAAACCGTTCTCTTGGAAGTGACTGGAACTATAAGAAACTAATGCTAGGTATATTAATTTTCTTGGTCATATTGTTCGTGGTATCGCTGTTTCTTTACTTCTTTCTAAGCCCGAACTTTAGCTATTTTGGAATTAATTCTGATGGTTCTTGCGAAACTAGTTTTTCAACAATTTTAAAAGTTTTGGGTACTGGATTTATAATAGGAATTATAGCTATGAAGTTTTTAATTCTTCCTCTTTTAAAACCCAAAGAGATACCTTAATTCGTTCAACGTTAAATTAAAGGGAGGCACATAAGAAAAGCTTAATCCTTCATTATTCTGTAATCCCTTTTTTAACAAGTTATTGAATTGACATAATTTCACAACCCAAAATACAATTCTTTCTAAATAGAAATCTTGAAAAATTGGCAAATTACAGAGAGTTTGGAATCAGAAAAAAGACTGCCCCCCAAAAACTTTTCTATATGCCTGCTTCAATAACAATAAAAAACTTAGTTATCGCTAGATTATAAGTAGGCGGTATTGCGACCAATTCAATTGCGGACGCAATTGGAAAAGTTCGATAAAACTGACGACTTCGTTCCAATTGTCTATACGAAAATCCACTTCCATACACGGGTTCAATCTCTAAAGCCAAGTTCTTTATAAAGTATGCTCCATGCTCGGCACGCTCTTTACCTTGTTGCTCTTCATTAAAGATACGCTCGCCCATTAGCCAATACATCTCAACCCTATGAAATTCAACACTTCGTATTGCCTTTTAGCGTGCTTTACCTATTATTCGCTTTATATCTTGCACAAACGAATTGGCAAGATTGCTATCTACTTTACTCATAAAGATTTGTTTTCTTGGGTAAAAGTATTCCTTTACACCCCCTCAATTATCGCCCTCTCCTCAGCTGTAATATCATAAAGCTCATAAACAAGGTTATCTATCTGACGTTCTAAATCGGTTGTGTCTTCACCTTGTTGTTTCAATATTATAATTTGATCCACAAGATTAACCATTCTTGATTCGGTTTCATCTGTTGGTAATGGAATCTCTAAAGGAGTTAATGCCTAAACGCTAAGAATAAGGTCTCCTGTACCCGTTTTTGGGGCATAACGATTAAGCTCATTCTCAATCAATTTGGAATTTAAAAAGCCTACTAGATATTTTAAATGTTTACCTGTAGCAATGCAAGTACTATCTAAAGAATAAGTTCCGCTCTCATCAAAACAAAACCGTAATTTTGAACCAATCCTTTTCCACAACAATTTTGGCTTTTCAAACTCTGCCCAATATGCTGTCGCATCTTGGGTTTCATACCATTTATTAGCAGTTTTTTTTCTCGAACCAATTTGACCTGATTGCTCTAATTTTGCCCTGCCAAAATTCAATAAATGATTTTTAATAGATGGGTATTTATCGATATCTAATTTTAGTGATGGAAACACGCCTATAATAAACGAATTGGAGGTTTCTGAGAAATATTTACCAACTTCTCGTCCCCTAAAAAGAGGTTTAATAAGAGCGTTAGCACTTGAATCTTCTTTGCATAAGAGGTCTTTTATCTCCTCATCAATAATAAATGCTTCATTTAAACCCGTCAATAAACCTCTATATATTTCAATATCCCATTCAGACAAAGGTGTACCATACTTATGAATTTTATCATAAATACCCCACAATACATCACTTTGAAAAATCCAAGGTTCTCCATTAAGAATTGATTGGTCGTATTGCCGCCCCTCAACATTAACAGAATTCTCTAGACTTTCAGGCATACTTAGTAAATCGAGATACTGTAATTTAGATTTTTGGATATCCTTTTTGAATTGAACAATAACAGACTTAACAGTAGCTTCATCAAAAACATTAACCTTATCAAACTCAATAACCTCTTGAATATGAGTACTATTTGCTAAGAATGAGCGTAAATTCTCACCATAAGTTGCTTTAAAAAACTTATTAGAGACTATAAATGACAACTCTCCATTTTGCCTTAATACATTGTTTCCTAGCTCAAAGAAATATGTCAAAATATCGGCACTGCTGTTATATATTTTAAAACCTTTTTCTAAATAAGGTTTTAAAGTTGTAATTTCCTCATGACGTATATATGGCGGATTGCCAATGATTAGATCAAATCCAACAAATTCACCATTATCATCTAAAACCTCAGGAAACTCGAAACGCCATTCAAAGGCATTTTTATAGGCCACATTTGAAATAATATCTTCTTTATCTTTCTCTAATTTCACGAGTAGTTTAAGAGCCTTTTCAAGGTTATCTTTCAGTGGCTTTGGCGTTTTCTCACCCCACTGTTGTGACGCTTGCAAGTTAAATTGTGCATTATCAACCGAGGCTCTTGCTTTACGCAAATCCTTTGTAAAATCAGTGTCAATATTTGATTTAAAATCGCTCTTTATCGTATCAATAATAAGCTGTAACCCTCGTTTTACTTCCCTATTCTTCTCGTTCTTGTAGTCTTTAACAAACCCTCTGTAAGCATGAATATCATACTTTATACTTTTAAGCGCTTGAGTCAAATCGGCATCTAAAGCAAAACGACTCAACAAGGAGTTGCCACACTTAATATTGATATCGATATTAGGCAATGTTTCAAGCTCTGTGTAGTTGGTCTCCTCTTTATAGTAGGCATTCTTGAGCAATTCAATCCATAAACGCAAACGGCAAATTTTTACCGAATTGGGGTTAATATCTACCCCAAACAGACAGTTTTCAATGATGGTTCGTTTTTCATTAAAGAGCGTTTTTTGAACACGGTTACTCTCCTTGTTTTTAGGGTTGTAACTAATAATATTGTTATCCTCATCGGTAATAATGAGTTCGTCGTTAATGATCTCTATTTCATAATCGCGAAGCGTTTTACCCTTTTCATCCATCAACACACCCAACTCGCTTTTTATGGCAATAATTTCGTTAAGTGCCGACACCAAAAAGTGACCCGATCCTACCGCTGGATCGCATATTTTAAGCGAATTGATAAGTTCATTTGCCCGCTCTTTGGTAAAATCCTTTCCTATGGCGTTATATACATCATCAATGCTCTTATACTTCTCTTCTGTCTCGGCTTGTTTCTCCTTTGAAATAGAGTTTTCAACCGAACCACTATTGAATTTTTCAACCACCGCGAGCCTAATAGACTGCTTACACATGTACATGGTAATAAAGGCTGGGGTAAAGATAGAGCCATCTTTATAGCCGTTTATTTTTTCGAAAACCTTACCCAGTACCGATGCCGTTATAAGCGTCTTGCTATCTTCCTGAATATCTTCAGCTCCCTCGCTTGAGAAATCATAAGCATCCAAAAAATGAAAAAGATAGTCGATGGTAGCCATCTTATCCTTCTCCTTTTTCACATCCTTTAAAACGGTACTACTGATTAGTTCAAGCTCAACATTATCGTCGAGAGCGTTGATTTTTATTGTTTGATCTTCTAAATCGCTTATCTCAAAAAGAGAGCTATTCAGATATGGAACTTTGCTAAACTTCTTATTAATAGCCTCGGTTCTGCTTGCCAAATTAATAGCTAAAACCTTATGAAAGAGCTTAAAAAGTTCGTCGAAATCGTTTATCATCTCCTTATTCAAGAAACGATACTCTTTATTGCCCTGATGATAAGAGATGAGTTGCCCTTCGAGAAGCTTAAGGAACAGTATTCTATTAATCCAAGTAATACAAAGTTCCAACGCCACATTAAAAACACGCTCTTCACGAGTTACTCCATACACCGATTGATCGGGGATGCGATGCAGCACCTCTTCTGTTTCAATGGCATCAATTGCCAACTCTAGCAAAGAAGCTTGGTTACGATTAGTAATTTTACGTCGGATAATGTTTTTACCACCCTCCTTGGCCTCTTCTAAGCCAATGATGTGAAGCAACTCCTTGTAAAATTTATCGTCGAGAGAGTTGCTATCGTTGGCCGTGGCAATTTTAAGTAAATGTTGTGGCGATAAGATTTTGAACAGTGCGATGAGCTCTTTGTCGTCCTCTTTTGTACTGTTTCTTAAAACTTTGTCATAAGAGCGTATATCGAAATAGACACACGATATTTCGGTATCTAACTTTGATACAATTTTGCCTACCTCTTCATAAAACCAAGGATTATCTTTTTTATCGTTAACCTTTGTCTCGTAAGCCTTCTTAATTTGGCTGTTTCTGTAGATATGTTTATCGAAGTAGTTGGCATCTATGATGTACCATTCGTTAATATTGGTAATTATCAGTTGTTTGAGTTGATTGTTCTCTACACCATTACGCTCTGTGAAATAATAGAGAATAAGTTCGTATAGTGCTTTTTTATTGGGATTTTCAGCCGAGATCATCTCGCCAACGTTTGACGGTCGCTTGGCTTCAATAATAACGCCCACCTCGGTATTGATGGTTTTACCCAAATGAATTACTAAATCCTTTTTGTCTTTGGTATTAATTGCGTTGGACTCCTTGTAGTAAGTATCTAACAAGAAGTCGCGAATATCATTTTTCAGGTGCTCTTCGCTCTCCTCCTTGCTTTGTTGCTCAATTGCAGCTATCTGATCAAGTAACTTTATCAGATTAGCCTTAAAGCGGTCGATATCGCTTCGTAAAGGCTTTTGCTTTAAGAATGGTTTTAGTGCCTTTTTGGGTGATATGGTGATTAGTTTCATAAAATAGCGCCTGAGATTTTTTCAAAACGCTAAATTACATTTTTTAAGGGCATTTCTAACAATATCAGAAATCCATGTTTATTTTTTGCTATGTGGCAAGTGGAGTAAAAGAAACCTTGAAAATGCAAGCGAGAAACCTCATGTTATCTAAATGCGATTTTCTTAACATATTATTATAGTCATGTTAACTTTTTTCAATTTACAGAACATGACCAATAAAAAAAGTAGAATTACTTAATCAAACAACTTTCCAAAGACCTTGTAAACTCGCCAATTAGTTTTGTTGGGCAAATGATATTGTTTATTGACCAATTAAGAGTCGGCTAAATAATAAAAATCTATTTCGTAGGAATATGCTTCTCTTTACAATACAACTCTATCTCTGAGTCATTTAATAGATATTGATCACAAAATTCATCGAGTTCCTTTTCTGTCGAGATGTAATATCTATCTTCAGCTGTCATTAATTTCTCAGTCTGTAAAATGAATTTTTCAAATTCTTTATTGATCTTACAAAGCTTATCAATGGTCTTGAAATCTAGTTCTCGATACTTTGCCTGAAATAGAATTTT
>JAYVSA010000375.1:0-6720 GCA_043775765.1 Breznakibacter sp.
CCTCGATATTGAGCAAATTCGATTTAGCGATAAACTGACGTTGCAATGGGAAATTGACAGCAATTCGTTGAACATGAAGGTTCCAGCTATGATTCTGCAACCCATTTATGAAAATGCCATAAAACATGGTGTATATAATGCTGTAAATAAGGTAGTTATAAAAACAACAACATCCTCAGATGCTAACTTCTACAAAATTACAATTAGCAATAACTATGAGGTATGCTCCACGCATCCAAAAGGGGCAAAATTAGGACTGAAAAACATTAAAGAGCGGTTGAAGTTGATGTATGGAACTGATCAGTTACTCAAAATTGAAGAACATGAGAGCATATTCACTGTAAACATCTACATTCCAATAAATTACATTGAAAAATAAATCTACAAATATGATAAGGACTTTAATAATAGATGATGAACCACTCGCACGGGCATTAATAAGTACTTACCTTAAGGAACACGCTGAATTTGAACTAATTGGTGAATTTGGCGATGGGTTATCGGCTTTAAAAGCCATTAATGAGTTAAAACCCGATTTAGTGTTTCTTGACATCCAAATGCCGAAATTAACAGGCATTGAGTTGGTGGAACTTCTCGACACAAAACCAATGATAGTATTTATTACAGCCTACAATCAATACGCAATAGAGGCATTTGAACTCTCGGCCTGCGACTATCTTTTGAAGCCATTTACCCGAGAAAGATTTCATACAGCAATCGACAAAATACAAACTAAAGCGAAAACGGAAAATGGTACAAGCAACGAATTAAAAATAGACAAACTAATAAAAGATTACGCCCCAAAAGAAGAGCAACTAGAGCGTATTGCCGTTAAATTAGGATCAAAAATTGAAATCTTTGCCGTTTCTGAAATCACCCATCTTCAAGCAGAAGGAGATTATGTGATGATTTTTACAGGAAATGGGAAATATCTGAAAGACAGAACAATGAAGTATTTCGAATCGAGATTGGATGAAAATAAATTTGTACGAATACACCGATCTATTATTGTAAATATTGATGAAATTCAAAGAATTGAACTCTTCGAAAAAGAGAGCTATATCGTTATTCTCAAAGGTGGTGCAACATTAAAAACTAGCGGAACGGGCTACCGGTTATTAAAAGAGAAACTACATCTCTAATTCCAGTTATTTTGGTTCAATACCCCCTAAACGACTTGTAGGTCATCATGAGACGTTTCTCCGATGACCTACAATAACCAAACCTAACCCTAAACTATGAGAAAACTCTCATGTTACTATAATTATAGAAATAATTTCATTGGATAAAAAACAATATTTTAAAATTTTAGGGAGATGAAAGCTTCTAAAGACGTTTCTTTAAAAGCTTTCAATAACCAAACCTAACCCTAAACTATGAGAAAACTCTCATGTTATTTTAACAATAATTGTTTCAATGCAAGAAGGTAAACCTTCGATATCAAAATCATTTTGATGTAACAAAGATAGAATAGTTTTATTTAGACTTAACAATAAAAGTGTTAAAACATGTTAAAATCCAGCGCTTTTATTGACGAACGTATCTATTTAATTGATGAACGTGTACGTTTTCTAGAGATTGTAAGTAAATCCTATTTGAATATTTTCTTTAAATTGGAGCGATGAGGACTCTATTTCAGAGTATCTCCATTCCATATTAATACGTGCGGTTAAATATCTATTAATCCTTAAATCGAGAATATTTTCCATATCAAAATACCAAGAGTTATATCTCTTAATATAATCTTTAAAAATCTCCAAACGCGTACGAAAGGTTATAAGAGTTGTTATTGGAATTTTAAATGTACTATTAACACTGAATCCAACTTGTTGCTTAGTCTTTTTGCCTGGAGGTAAATCAAAATCAGAAGGTTTTATGTTTATTGTATCGGTTAAAAAAGTTATTTTCGATGTTAATGGAGAAAGGAGCATTGAGAAATTGCTACTAGGCTTATAATCCATACCCAATGCCGCAGTAAAATATCCTGGAGAAAGAAAGCCAGATTTATAGTGTTTTAAACCGGCATCATCGGTATAAGAGTCGTAAAAAAGTTGGGTTTTAAGATTGGCATTGGCACTATAAAACCAATTTTGAGAAGCTTTGTAACCATATTTCGTATTAAGTTCAAATAGGTCATCATTGAGCTTTGTTCCACTTTCCTTATCTACGGAGATACCCATTTTACTAATTATAAAACTCTCCCATTCAACTTTTTTATACTTGTAAAGTAGCTTAAGCCTTAAGTCATTTAGAAATGTAAGATTATCTTCACCGCTTTTTGTCCAGTTAATGTGACCAACTTCTTGTAGTTGCAAATATTCAACGCCCGAAAAAGTCCAAGAATTAAGAACTGCCTTTTTTAGAGTTAGCGTCTTTTTATCCTCATCCTTAAGAGAAATTAGCCCTTTCCGAGTTTCTTCTTGGGCACTTTTTCTTCGCATATAACCTCGTTCAAGGAGTTTACTTGGCTCTGGAATTTCGCTCCACAAATAACTGACTTTGCAAGGATTGTTGATAACATAATTCGTCTCAAGCCTTAAAACAGATGTACTATTTTTAAAAATGCCTTTTAAAGAATCTAATAATAGGTTTTCTTTTGAATGTCCTTTCAAGAGCACATCAGACGGAGTATAAGATATTGTTTGCGTATTTATACCCTTATACTTTAGGGAAAAATTGAGTGAGTATGTTTCATCTAAACCAACAGGCGTATTGAAAGAATCTTCCCATGTGCCGATACTAATGGTATCCTTTATAACAGTCGATGGGAACGATTTTAAGTTCACCCTATTTGTCAAAGAGTCGAATACCGAGTACGATGCATCAGAATCTTTTAATTGCGCAATTCCACTAAAAGATGGAATTAGAGATAGAAGTGTACTTAAAATGGCAAAAATAGAAACTTTCATAAAAAATAAAAGGTGCGCTAAGTTATAAAAAAACTCTTCTTTGATTAATAATCAAAGAAGAAGAAGATTTAAAGAGAGAGGTTGATGGTAAAAGAAATTACTGAATCAATTGGTTACATCATAAATGATAACCGAAATTATTCGTGAGCAACTCATACGCTTTTAAACATTGTTTTGCTAAAAGTTACCATTGAAATCAGGTTTTGAAATATTGCCTAATCCATATTAGTAAATAAAAAGGGAAGGAGCCAATTTAGTCCTTCCCTTTTTAATAATTCAATAACTATAACTATTTCTTATGTTCCACAAGAAAGGTTTTAAATTCAGCAACATTTTTCAAAGATTTGAAATTTGCAGGCAAGACATATTTACCTTCTCTAGCTGTAAAGCCAGATATTAAAAATGACAGATGTGGAAAACGAGCTGACACATTAACGAGCCACTCATGAACATCTCTCTTTTTAAGGTTTGAGACAACTGTAGTAAAGAAAAGTGAATTTGGTTTAACTTTTTCTATGGTTGCAATATCAATTACAGGAACTGAGGCACCCAAATAAATAACTTCATAGCCCTCTTTACGGGCAATATAGCTATAAAATAGAAGTCCAAGCTCATGTTGTTCTTTCTCAGGAAGGAAAAATGTGATGGTTTTTCTATTAAACTCGGTAGGCAACATAATATTGTCGATAGCAACAATTAGTTTCTGACGAACAAGATTGGAAATAAAATGCTCCTGACTTGGCGCCACAGTACCCGTTTGCCAAAGAACGCCAATTCTCTTTAAGAATGGAAAAATAATACGTTCAATTGCATCTTCAAATCCTGATTTAATTATTGCATTTGAAAGAATATTATTAAACTTAGCCTCATCAAGTTCAAACATTGAAACAATTAAATTTTCAATTTGGGCGTTAGTATTATTAATATCTAAACACAAGTCCAACACTTTGTCGGAAAGCTCATTTGCATCAAGATTCGCGATTTTAGAAATTTTTATTCCGCTTTGATTCAGAATAGAAATATTAAGAATCTTTCTTAAATCTTCGTCTGAATAATAACGAATATTCGTAAGCGTTCTGCTTGGTGCAATAATTTTATAACGCTTTTCCCAAATACGAATGGTATGAGCTTTAATACCAGAAAGTTTTTCGAGCTCTTTAATTGAATATGATGCCATACTTAAAATATTTTCACACGTTTATTAGATATAACCAACGATTAAAATGTTTGTTCAATATCGAGTCACAAAAATATTAACTTATAATGATATAAAAAACAAAATAGTGGAATATTATTCAATAAAATATAAACAAAATATTCCTTCATGCTAAAAATATGGGTATTCATAGTCCTGTAATCCATTGATAGATTATAGATTTATAATCTATACTACTAATATTTTTTCATTTATTGTGTTGAAGCTAAAACTGAACAATAATATAACAGATCTTTAAAACAAATTTGACGTATAATTAAAATGTACGAACTAGGTTGAAAATCCCTTCATATTAGAGCATTTAAACACATATACATTCTTAAATTTGTTAAAAAGTGTTACGATTTAACCTAAAATATTCTATTTTTGTCAATCAACAATTACATTAAAGAACTCTTTATGGATAAGTTTCGATTATTTATAATGGTAGTTTTCGCGCTATTAATACCGTTTTCAACACATGCAGAAGCGAAAACCGTTGTTTTTGAGAATATTACCGTTAAGAATGGCCTTTCACACAATCGAGTTCAAGCAATTTATAAAGATTCAGAGGGATTTGTGTGGTTTGGTACCCTTGAAGGACTTAATAGATACGATGGATCAAAAATAACGGTTTATCGACCCGATCCGAACAAGGCCAACACTCTTTCAGACTATCTGGTTTCATCTATGTATGAAGATGATGAAGCAGTAGAATGGATTGGAACAGGAAATGGTGGCTTAAATAAATACGACAAAAAAACTGGTCGATTCACAAATTTCTTATCAACTGAATATTTGCATAATGGTGAGTCAAAAGATGTTAGAGCTATAACCTCAGATAATGAGGGCTTTATATGGATTGGCTTGTATGGAGGAGGCGTTTCAAGATATGATAAAAAAACGAATCAATTCCTCCATTTCGTTCACGATGTTTCAAATTCAAATTCGTTATCGAATAACAATGTGCTTTCATTATTGTGTGAAGGAAACAATATTTGGATAGCCACAGACGGTGGAGGATTAGATGTTTACAACAGAATGAGTAAACATTTTACACATTACTCTCAATCAGACAAAGAAGGATTCTTATCACAGAACTCCGTTTACACACTATTTAAAGACTCCCGAGAGCGAATATGGGTGGGAACAGATAATGGGCTAAACCTTTATAACGCAGCAGCAAATCACTTTACACACTATCTTCACAAAGAAGGAGACGAAAGGAGTTTGTGCGATAGTAGAATAAAATCTATTGCAGAAGATAAATTTGGCCGATTATGGATTGCAACAGGAAATGGCTTATGTTGTCTGTCGCAAGCTGCTACCCCTAATGAATCGTTCACTAATTATTATCACGATAATTCAGACATAAACAGTCTAAGCACCAACTTTTTAACGAAGGTTTACATTGATAATTGCAACATTCTATGGATTGGAACGCTAGATGGAGGCGTTAATCAAGCCATATTGGAAGATAAGCCATTTGTACACTATAAATACAATGAAAAAAAACCAAATAGCTTAAGTCAAAACATAATTCGTTCAATTTTTGAGGATAAAGATGGTAATTTGTGGGTTGGTACTGATGGCGGAGGTTTAAATTTAATGCGAGCTGGCACTACCCAATTCGAGCACTACAATCCAATAGAGTCAAAGCTGATAAACAAAAATCAAATGTTATCTATTGAGCAAGATTTCAATGGCGATATGTGGTTTGGGACATGGGAAGGTGGGCTTCTCAAACTAAACTACAAAGACATTAAGGCTCCTACAAACAAATTCGTTCATTTTACAAGCATCAAAAATGATCCACAATCTCTACCAAACAATATTATTCAAGATTTATTTGTAGCTAAAGATGGGCGTTTATGGATTGGAACAGAAAGTGGTCTTTGCTTGTATGACAGAGATTTAAATCAGTTTATAACCCTCAATAGCTCAAATGAGATACCAAACCACATTAGCGACAACAGAATTCAATCGAACACTATTTTTCAGGATTCTGAAGGTTCTATTTGGGTAGGAACTTGGAATGGGCTCAATAAAATGGTTGAAAACAGTTCGGAGAGTGACATCACCCTTGATGGAATAATAATACCAGCCCACTCTATTGGCTTTAAAAACTACTTCAATATATCGAATGATTCAACCTCCTTGAGTGACAATCGCATTGTATCAATTACCGAGGACAGCAATAAAAATATTTGGGTTGGAACTTATGGCAAAGGGGTTAATAAATTTAACCGAAAAACCAACTGCTTTACCCATTACTCAGAGAAAGACGGCTTAGCCAACAACGTGGTATATTCGATATTGCAAGATAACTCAGGTAACTTATGGATGAGTACGAATAATGGCTTATCCTGTTTTTCGTTAAAAAGCAATAAGTTTAGAAACTACGACGAGAATGATGGTTTGCAAAGCAATTACTTCTATTGGGGAGCTGCATGTAAACGAAAAAATGGACAATTAGTCTTTGGAGGAACGAATGGACTCAACGTTTTTAATCCAAATGAAATAACTGACAATACCTTTATTCCTCCCGTTTACATTACTAATTTTCAAATAAACAATAAGCCAATAGCGGTTGGGAGTAAAGATTCAATATTAAAA
>JAYVSA010000376.1:0-8535 GCA_043775765.1 Breznakibacter sp.
AAAGTTGCCTGCCACTGACCTTAACGGTTTGTGCCGAAGTTTGCGACGTAATGAGCGCCAGCAGGACAATTAAAAACATGGAAATCTTTTTCATATTCATAAGATTTAAAACATTTTTATGATAAAATATAATACTGATAAATTACTTTTTGATGAATCTGAGCGTTTGAACCTCATTGTTAACAACAGCTTGAATGATGTAAACACCTGAATTTAGAGAACTTACATCGAGCGATGACCCGTTTTCTACCGTTTGTTGAAGCACCACCACGCCATTTAAGTTTATCACTTTTAGGCTAATAGGTTCTTCTTGTCCAGTGTTAATAGTTATTTGACTCTCGGCAGGATTTGGATAAATGGAGAGCGGAACACTCTCGTTCAATACAGTGGCAAGCGTAGTCGACTTTAAGCCCTGTGTTATCTGTACCCAGTTAAAATTCCAACCGCCTGTTGTTGCAAATACGCCTAAATTATAGGTGCCTGAATTTACGGTTGCCGAGAATTTTACCGTTTGCCAATTTTGCCAACCGCCTGTTGCAGGAATGGTTGCTGTGCCAAGCTGAATAGTGCCCGCATTCAAATCGGCCGAAAGTTGTGCACCACTAACGCTTGCAACACGGAACTCAAAGGTGTAAGTACCTGTTGTTGGAAAAGTAACGGAGTTGTATGCCATCCAATCAGAAGCATCGATGTAGCCCACATTTGAACCCCCTTCAGTACATCCTTCAGTTTGGACTCCAGACATTGAACTATAAGACTCAGCCTCAATTTTTTGGCTCCAAACAGTTGTATTTACTGGAATGAGTTTCCACTGACCACAAGTTTGTAAGTTATTATCCCACTGTTGAATGTTATCGCCAGCATTCTTACCCGCACTACCCACTTCAACAATTCGGCTGCTATGGGCTGCAATAAGTGTGTAATAACCATTATCGGTAGCCTGAACAATAAACTTTTGATTTTCAGAACCGAGGTAAGTCCATTGTTGCACATTGGCGCCATTATCTTTGTTTATGCCTGAAACATCGACACATTTACCCGTTTTTACGCAAACAATTTTATACTTGCCATTGCCCAAATCGGTGAAGGTAAACTGCTGGTTGGTTCCGCCAGTACCCGTCCATTGAAGAATATTAGTACCATCTTCAGGAGCGCCATTATTGGCAACATCCATAAAGAGTCCACTATTTCTATTTTGAAGTGAGTAGGTGCCATTTAAACCAGCAACACCATTGGCACTAATTTTTAAAGAAGTAGTAAGATCATTGAATCCGTTATCAACCAAACAATCGTCGTTAGATGAAATTGTAGTTGTGGTTCCCGCAAAGTTATCGTCGTTAAAAAGCTGAATTTTAAAACCACTATTTACTTTAATAGAAGATATATCGTCGTTGTTAATACCGTAAGATTTAAGCGTAGCTAACGTATAATCGCCCGCAGGCAAACTTACCGCAGCGCCACCAAAAGAACAATCTCTATAAACAGTTATCACTCCATCGGTAGCAACCTTTTTAAATACAAAATCAATGCGAGCTTGATTGTATTGAGTTTCATATTCGGCAGTCCAGCCAAAAGCCGTTGTAGCCATAGTTTTCAGATCAACACCAGCAGCACCCTCCCAAAAATGGATAAATTCACCCATATTTAAATTTCGGGCATAGTCGGTGCCATTCTTAGGAAAATAATTTGCCAACAACTCGAAATATTTATTCAAAACGGCACTTCCGCCGTAGTTGCTGTATAGAGGGAAAAACCAATCTTTAAACCAGTGTGTATTAGCTCTTGGAAAATTATCACTACCATTTATAATAAGATTATACCAACGCGTGGCATCATCCGTTCTACCCAACCCTTTATAAACATCATAAATGTAGATTTCGCACCATTTGCTATCGCCCCAAATGCCGAATGCAGGAGAATTGTGCACCCCTTTGGAAGCAATTTCAACTATATGGCCAATTTCGTGAATAGATAAATCTAAGTCATTTCCAGAGCCTGCAGTCCATGGACCAGGTCCACAATCGATAACATTTCGATAATCGTGACTCGCATCAAAATAGGTCGATGGATGACCTCCGCTATATTTATTGGTATGAAAAATAGCATAAAGATGAGCGTCTGAACCAAACGCCCCGTAAGTTCTTTTTGTGTATTTCCATGCATCATTGATGATGGTAGTTGGCCACACAATGGATCTATTCACATCGTTATCGTAATAGAGAGCCAAATCGTTATCGTAATAGACACGTGACAAGAGTTGAGTATGGTCGAACCAATGCTCCTGCCATGTTGCAGGAGGTGTTTGTGCCTTAACTGCCGACATTGTTAAAATGAACAACAGAATGAGGTAATACGCTTGTTTTTTCATGAATTGAGTTATTAATGAAATCTTTGTATGGGAATTGACTAGAAAGCTCTTTTAATACTTAATTTTCTAGTCAATTTTTATAAAGGAAACAGCTCCCCATGTACAAATGCACATTCTGGGGAGCTGTTTATTAATGTGTTATTGTTTGATGAATCTTACTGTTTCAACCTTATTATTTACTACTGTTTGAATGAAATACAAGCCCGATTTCAACTCACTAACATCAATGGTTGAAAGATTATCGACAGCTATTTCTTTAACCAATATTCCGTTGATGTTTATGATTTTAACCTGTAGTTGTCCCTCTGTGGCATTATCTTTAATGGTTAAAACATCGTTAACTGGATTTGGATAAATAATTAACGACGGATAACTAGATGTTGCGAGTTCTTCATTGGCAATACTACCCGATTTTAAACCTTGCGTAATTTGCACCCAATTAAAATTCCAACCGCCTGTTTTAGCAAATACACCTAAGTTATAAGTGCCGGCATTTACCGATGCAGAGAATTTAACCGTTTGCCAGTTTTGCCATGCGCCAGTTGCAGGAATAGCAACACTGCCAAGTTGAATAGCACCCGCATTTAAATCGGCCGAAAGTTGTGCGCCACTAACACTTGCAACACGGAACTCAAAGGTGTAAGTGCCTGTTGTTGGAAAAGTAACCGAGTTATATGCCATCCAGTCGTTAGCATCAATGTAACCCACATTTGAACCACCTTCGGTACAAGCTTCAACTTGCACACCCGACATATTATTATAAGCCTCAGCTTCTATTTTTTTGCTCCAAGCGGTTCCACCTACAGGAATAAGTTTCCACTGGCCACAAGTTTGGTTATTATCATCATACTGATTGATGTTATCGCCAGCATTTACACCAGCATAGCCAACCTCAATTAATTTATGACTGTGTTTTGCAATAAGTTTAAAGTAGCCATTATCGGTAGCCTTAACAATAAACTGTTGGTTGCTACCACCCACATAGCTCCACTGATGAACATTGGCGAAATTTGCGGTACTTACACCATCAATATCTACCGACTTACCTGTTTTTACGCAAATAACTTTGTAAATACCATTGCCCAAATCGGTAAATGTGAATTGTTGATTGGTTCCGCCTGTACCAGTCCATTGAAGGATATTGGTACCATCGGCAGGATCGCCGTTGTTGGCTACATCCATAAATAAGCCACTGTTTCGGTTTTGTAATGAGTAAGTTCCGTTTAAGCCTGTAACACCTTGATCGGGAACAACCACGGTGCCATTGAGGGCAATAAATTTATTATAAATGGCGTTTAGAAGCGATTTGCTATTGAAGGCATCTTGCGAAAGTTCCCAAATCATAACACCACCTGCATTGTTGTAGGCATATTCTGTTTTTTGCTGAATAGTTGGTATGCCATTATAGAATAGATTTCCGTTAATAACATCTGTATTTTCGGCACCAGCGTAACTGTTTGTAATTTGAGCATATGTTAAGGCAGTACAAGTACCATTAACGAATTGATAACCGTAGAATGGAACACCAATCACAATTTTATTATTTGGCAATCCCCTACCCTTCCAGTAGTTGTAATCGCTTTGCGCCAAAGACATTGGAGAGTGCTGACCAGGATTATTAGGAGCCCAAGTGCCCGTTGCATCATAAGACATGGCATTAATCCAGTCGAAAGCAGATAGCGTGGCCGAAGTGATATTACCTCCCGTCCAAGCAGCAACTGCGGCAGTAATTTGTTTGCCATTATTATGAAGCGATTGCGCCAAACCTTGGCAAAACTCATTATATCCGGCATAGGCCAATGCATCACCCTCAAGGTCCACATCGGCACCATCTAAACCATTTGCAACCACATAACTGGTTACTTTAGCGATAAAATTAGCACGATTGCCAGCACCCAAAAGGGATTGCCATACACCCGCATTAATATTAGCGCCACCGAGCGAAATAAACGCCTTAACGCCTTTTGCATGAGCTCCATTAACAATTGTGCTAATAGACCCATCGAAAACAATATTCCCCGAAGCATCGGGGTTGCCAAATGCGGCATTGACATGAGTTAACTGTGAGACATTTACGCTACCGAAAGAACCCATGGTCCACGAAGGCATGTAGCCTATTATTCTAAACTGCGCCGAACTCAAAAATGGCACAGATAAAAAAGCGATGCAAAGAAGAATGTATATTTTTTTCATTGAATGATATTTAAGAAGTAACGTATGACTTGAACTCCGTTGGCAAATGCAACCTGAAAGAGAGGGTGTTAATTAGATAAAAGGGAATGGGTATAAAACAAAAAGAGACTCTAATAGTTAAACCTAACTGCCAGAGCCTCTTTATTAAATTATTTTTTGATAAATCTTACTGTTTGAACTTTGTTGTCGATAACAGCTTGAAGAATGTAAACACCAGACTGAAGTGCACTTACATCTAAAGTTGACAAATTCTCAACCGCTTGATCCATTACCAAAACACCATTCATATTAATCACTTTCACATTAAACTGTCCTTCAACACCACCAGCAATGGTTAATAAGTTTTCCACTGGATTTGGATAGATTGACAATGTAGCGCTAAGAGGAGCTATTTCGATAGACGATTCAAGTGACGCCGATTTTAAGCCTTGAGTAATTTGAATCCAGTTAAAGTTCCAACCACCTGTTTTTGCAAAAACGCCTAAGTTATAAGTACCCGCATTTACAGTAGCAGAAAACTTCACGGTAGTCCAGTTTTGCCATCCTCCAGTAGCTGGAATAGTTGCTGTTCCGAGTTGAATAGAACCGGCATTTAAGTCACCCGAAAGTGTAGCACCACTAACACTTGCAACACGGAATTCGAAAGTATAAGTACCTGTAACAGGGAAGTTTACATTATTGTAAGCCATCCAGTCGTTCGCATCAATATAGCCAACATTTGAACCACCTTCAGTACAAGCCTCTGTTTGAACGCCAGCCATAGTGCTGTACGCTTCGGCCTCAATTTTGGTGCTCGGAGTTGAAACAGGAACCAATTTCCACTGACCACAAGTTTGGCCATTATCATCCCACTGATTAATGTTGTCACCAGCATTTTTGCCAGCATTACCAACCTCAATAAGTTTGCGACTGTGTTTTGCTATCAACTTATAGTAGCCATTGTCTGTTGCTTTAAGCGCAAATTGTTGATTATCGCCACCTACATAACTCCATTGGTGAACATTCGCACCACTAGCTGTACTAATACCATCAATATCAACACATTTACCTGTTTTAACACAAATTAATTTGTAAATTCCACTACCATTATCGGTAATTGTAAATTGTTGGTTTGTACCGCCAGTGCCAGTCCATTGAAGAATATTGGTACCATCTGCAGGATCGCCGTTGTTGGCAACATCCATAAAGAGACCACTGTTACGGTTTTGCAAATAGTAAGTACCGTTTAAGCCTGTTGTACCTGTAAGTGGAGCTACTGTATTAGTTAAACTACCAATGGTAATAACCGCTTTAGTAGGCGATGAACAGTTGATGGTAGATGATTTATCCCAAACGTCATCGTAGCAGAAAGAATAAGTTAATGAGTTGAAGCTAATATCCGACTGATGCCAAAATTTACAGTAGTAGTTGTACGGCCATGTTTGATAATATTTCGACTCATCGTTCCAATATTGAGTAGCTCCAGAAGCAGCATTTAAGTCGATACAGTGACGGTTGATAGCAGCACATATTTGCGCTTGAACCACTAAATCCCATTGTGCACCAGTAGCCAATGCGCCACTGCCTTCCATAGCCGCTTGCGTATTTGGTTTTGTAAAGATTGATGCAATTTGATTATCAGAAACGCGGTGAAAAACAAATGCATTGCCCGAAACGCGACCTTTCCAAACACCAGCATTACCAGAATCGAAAATCAAATCGGAGTTGGTATATTTACTCCAGATAGCATCAATATAAGATTGAAAGAAGTTAGCATACGCGCCACCCTCTTGAAAAGGAGCATTTTTTGTAGGGAATTTAATGATGTTTTGAGTTGTATTTAAACAACCTTGAAATTCAACAGGAGCATTTGCTTTCCATTGAGCAATTATTTGATCTTGGGTTTTTATTTCACCCACTTTTTTGTAGAAGCCGTTATTGCCCCAAACCTCTAATCCCATAGGATATTGGTAAGAGTCAACACGTGTTGTATTTGTCCACAATCCGTTTGAACCATTAGTTAATTCAACCATTTCAAAACGAACGCCTTGATTTGGATCTACAGGATTAGCCAAGTTAGGCGCTGAGTAGCCACTTGGAGCACCAGAATAACCAAAGAAATAGAGATATAACTGACTCTTAAATGAGATCAGAATTCTACATCCAGCAATTTGAGGAATGGTGATTGTTTTGTTTGGAATGTCGCTCAATTTAGTAAAGCAATTGGCATACTTCCCATTGGCACCAGGACCAGTGTTGCCACTAATTACAGGGCCACTCACGGTGTTGTCGCTTACGCTCATTTGGCGTACTGTACTTGTTTTACAGTCGAGCCAAACATGACCACCAGTGATACCTACTACGGCCACATACACATCGGCATCGGCATAAGTTGAATTGTTAACAAAAGTGTAAGGCAACTGAGCCCAACTCACATTGCACAACAGAAGTAGGAATACTACCGCTGCCAAAACTTTTTTAAATAATGTACTTTTAATCATTGTAAATAAATTTAGGAATTAATATTTATTAACAAAAAGTCAAAACTTAACACATCAAAAGAGATTTAATTTCACACCTGATGTATTTTTTTAACATTTTAAAACATTACAAACCTAAATAAATAGAATCTGATTTATGGACAGATTCGTAAAAAAGTAGACACTATCCAACCTCTACACTGCAAAAAAACTACCCCAACAACAACACTACATCAACTCTGAAACATCAATAGACAAAAGGGGTACAAAATGTCTATCGGTATAAAAACAGCAAAAAACAAACAACAAAATCGTGTTTAATTACTCAGAAATAGTGATAAAAATCACATGTTATATTGACGGGAAATCTATTAAATCCATAAAGCTAAAAAACGGAAAAAATAAAAAATCTCTTAATTTATCAATCCGAACAAATCCTTAATTCTATTATTTTTTTTAAAAATATTTTTATTGTATATCAATTATTTGACATTAAAAACACAGCATTAACAGTACGGAATCATTTTTTGCACTTTAGCGAAGTGAACATATTTTACACCTATATAAGAACCTCAACTCCTTCCAAATTTTATTTAAAAATAGAGCACTTATGCAAAATGAAGAATTTGAAGGAGCTCTGTTTAAATATTCTGCATCAATATTTAAACAAATATTAACACTCTAATAGTGGTGGTCTATATTTAATCAAGAAAGAGGAATCCCTACACAACGCATATCTTCCACAAATTCAACACATTACACAGAGCAAGCTGGAAATATCGTCTATATTTAATTAAAATAAACACTATTTAGCATTTCTTAACCATAGTTTTACATTCATGAGATTTAATAGAAAATAAGGTTCTAATTAGACTTTAAAATATAAAACGGTGGAGAGGTGGGAGGTTGAGGTGGTGAGATGAAGTGAAGTTGAAAAGAGTAGCTCTATTAAAGTATATGTTAACAACCAACAAATAAGCGAATTACAACTATTTACTCATCTAAAAAAGATTAATTATGAAGTTAATTTTACATCACCTTAAGAGCGGGCATCTGGCTTTAATGTTTCTTTTACTGTTTGCATTTACCGCAAAAGGGGCGAGCGACGGCTTACCACGCGGGGCATACGATATGCCATACAGCCGATATGAATCGGAAGATGCTACCAAAGGCGGAGCGGCAGTTCTGCGCAGTTGCACCAATTACAATCAAACCAATCCAGCCATTGAGGCATCGAATCAGAAGTATGTGGCCTTGCCAAGCAATGGAGCGGCAGTGAGCTGGAACATGGTAAACTCTGGCGCTGGCGTAACACTACGCTTTACAATGCCAGATTCTCAGGGTGGTGGCGAAGGGTTGACAGGGAATTTAAGTTTTTACGTGAACAATGTAAAGGTTAAAACCATTGATCTATCGTCGCACTGGTCGTATCAGTATTTTAGACTGTACGAGCACGACCCGTCGAATTTTACAGCACCACTCACCTTTATGCGATTTGATGAAGTTCATTTCCGA
>JAYVSA010000377.1:0-5853 GCA_043775765.1 Breznakibacter sp.
GTTAGTGAAAAAATATACGCCTTCAAATCAAAGAAAGTCGATAACGTTGTTTTGATATTCCAGTTCTCTTTTTGCTGATTGCCCGCCACAAAAATACCCAAGTGTTGACCCTCGGAATAGGTTTTTAGTTCGCCTTTTACGCTATTTTCCGACTTCGAATAGGTGTTGCCAAATTCAAACAGTTTTAGGTCGCCATTCTTGCGGTTTTTGTTGTGCATAACAGACTCTAAACCGCCAAAAATCAATGTTTGACGCATGCCACCGAGGTCGTTACTCAATGGATTAGCCAATTCTACTAATTTCGATTTTGGAAAAGTTTCAAGATTTTCGTAATAACTCAATTTTGTAAGTGAGTTACACATAATTTCATTAAACCCATTAGAAATAAGGTAGTTAGAAACTATGTTTTTTAATTTATGATTATCAGGTTTTTGAGCGTACACAATGGTCGATTTTACCGCATCAGGCATCTCAATGTTGTTGTATCCGTATATTCTTAAAATATCTTCAATCACATCGGCTTCACGCAAAACATCTACTCTATATGGAGGAACAAGCAGTTGCAATGCCTCATCGTTTTGGCTCTCAATTGTTATGTCGAGCGATTGGAGAATGGCCACAATCTTCTCTTTACCAAGATCTTTGCCAATTAAACGCGTTATGTTTTGCCATTTAACCTCAACTTTAAAATCGGCGACTGGGTTTGGATAGATGTCAATAATTTCAGATGTAATTTCACCTCCTGCAACCTCTTTAATAAGCATTGCCGCTCGCTTCAGCGCCACCAAAGTCATGTTTGGGTCAACGCCACGCTCAAAACGAAAAGAGGCATCGGTGCTGAGAGTATGGCGTTTGGCTGTTTTGCGAACCCACACTGGATTAAAATAGGCGCTCTCCAAGAATATCGATTTTGTGCTTTCGGTAACACCACTTTTTGCACCACCAAACACACCTGCAATACACATTGGTTCGGTAGCGTTGCAAATCATTAAATCGTTGTTGCTCAGTAAACGCTCTTTACCATCTAACGTAACAAATTTTTGTTCATCAGCTACCGTTTTTACAATTACACTGTTGCCTGCAATTTGCTCTGCATCAAAGGCGTGCAAAGGTTGCCCAAGTTCAAAAAGAACGTAGTTGGTAACATCTACAATATTGTTTATTGGGTTTTGACCAATTATTTTAAGTCTATTTTTCAACCAATCTGGCGACTCTTTCACTTGAACACCCGAAATTGATATGCCTGTGTAGCGTGGTGAGGCTTCGCTATTTTCAACTCTAACTTTTATAGGCGATGAGTTGTTATCGACCTTGAAATTTTGAATTTGTGGAAGGATGACTTTTGTTGCAACACCGTTCGTATTTAGGTAGGCCGATAAATCACGCGCAATGCCGAAGTGTGATGAAGCATCTACACGGTTTGGCGTTAAATCTACCTCAATGCAGTAATCGCTCTCTACGTTGAAGTAGGTTTTAGCAGGCGTTCCAACAACGGCACTGGCATCTAAAACCATTATGCCGTGGTGACTTTGACCGAGGCCAATTTCGTCTTCGGCACAAATCATACCCATCGAAAGTTCACCTCTAATTTTCGATTTCTTAATGGTAAAACTCTCATCGCCACTATATAAAACGGTACCAATGGTAGCTACAATAACCTTTTGTCCAGTGGCCACGTTTGGTGCTCCACATACTATTGGAAGCGGTTCTTCTGCGCCCACATTTACGGTGGTGATACTTAATTTATCGGCATCGGGGTGTTTTACGCATGTTAGAACCTCACCTACAACTAACCCTTCGAGACCACCTTTAATGGTTTGAACTTCATCGACACTACCCACTTCAAGGCCAATAGATGTAAGGATTTCAGCCACTTTTTGAGGTTCTATATCGAGATTAATGTAATCTTTAAGCCAGTTGAAGGAGATATTCATTTTGTGTAAATTTTATAATGAGGCGCAAAAATAGTGAATTTTAATCTTTTATTTCTGTACCAAAGACAAAAAAAATCCACCAGAGTTGCTTCTGATGGATTTTATGAAGAGAATTTTAATTGTTATTTCATTAATGGTATTGGGTATACTTGAATTATAACCTTTTTAACTTCCACTGGAGGTATTGAGTCATTTTCCCATCGACGCACAAAACTAAACTTTAAAGTATCTACACCAATAGCTTTGCCTTTGAATGTCCATTTTTCCAAACCAGGGCCTCCACAAATCATCTCGCCATTTGGGCCATTGTTTCCAAGACTTACGTAGTTAAATCCAATAGAGTCAACATGCACACATCCACTACGGTTGTTAAATCTCCAGCCATATCCGGTAGAACCTTCGTTGTTACCGTCGAGCGTAATAACAACAGAATCTCCTTCTGCAACGGAGTAAAAGTCTGAAACAACAGGTTCTGGCTGAGGTTCTGGATTTATTGTATTCCAAGGAAACAACGAACACTGAGTCGTTAAGAAAATAAGCACTACAGCACTTAATAATGATTTAAAATTTTTCATAATGGGTTTCTTTTAGGAATTTGTGATAATAAATATATTTGACGAAGCTAAACAACTTATTGCACAATAGCAAATATTGTGCCGTTAAGTTGTGAGATTTAGTGTAATATGTTTTTAATGATTTCTACAGAATATTTTGATGATATTTTGCTTATAAATAGTTGAAAATCAATGTGTGATGTGTCGTTGGCGGCATCGGAAATGGTGCGAATAATGGTGAATGGGATGTTGTATTCTACACACACCTGTGCCACAGCAGCTCCCTCCATTTCTACACACAAAACAGATGGGAGTAGGGCAGTGAGTTGATTTTTTTGTGCGTTGCTAGAAAAGAACGTATCGCCACTGGCTATATCGCCCAAGAAGAGTGTTGGTTTATGAATGTTGAATTCGAGCAAGGTGGCTACTGAGAAAACGGCATGTAGATGTTTTTTTTCTATAAGCTCATTAATTGCTTGTTGAGCAACGTGGAGTTGTTGTTTTGAGGCGTCAATAAAGGCGGTTCCCAAAAGAGGTATTTCGAACTGAGCCATGAGCGGGCGTGCATCCATGTCGTGCTGAATGAGGCGAGTAGCTAAAACGATGTCGCCAATTTTTAGTTGTTCACTGATGGCACCTGCTACGCCCGTAAAAAGAAGTTCGGTGATGCCAAATTTTAGAATTAGAGTGGAAACCGTTGTGCTAGCGGCCACTTTTCCCCAACGCGAGAAGACTACCACCACGTTGATGTTGTTAATTTGTCCTTGGGTGTAGGTGCGTCTTCCAATAGTAAACTCCTGTTTATTGGTGAGGAGTTCGAGCACACCGTTGATCTCTTCGGGCATTGCGCCCATTATTCCTACAATACGTTGCATGTGAGATTTGTTTTTGAGATTCAAAAGTACAAACAGTTTTTGGTAATTGAGGGTGAGTGGAGGTTTAAGTTTGTTGAATCATTGAGACGAGCTTAAGCAATTGATTTTGAAATCTAAGGACGGATTTTCTGGTGCAACGTGAGGGACTGCCACGGAAACCCCACAGCCACAGGCATTGCGAGAGCATGCCTGTGGCGAGGAGTTGGAGAGAAGGCCCGACAGAAAGCGCCAATGGTTTTGGATTTGTTTCATTGCCCAACATTTAGAGCAACTCGGGATAGGCGCTTTGTGGCACGCCCAAAATAGTTTTAGGAATTACATTTTGGTAGAAATGGCTCTATTTTGGTAAAAAAGGTTTCTTAAATGTAGCTTTTGAAGCTAGAATATGAATGGCTTTTTGTGTAAGTTGTTGTATGATAGTGTGTTGTATTTGTTGGCACGGCGTTTGAATTGAGGTGATAAATTGATATTACTAATTATTTAAAACGAAGAGCCATGAAAATTGCATTTCCCCTACTTAACGAGAAAGAGTTGGCCGAAGACTTTGTGCACTCTACTTACATTGGCGTATACGACGATGTGAAAAACACGACAGAACTGATTGTGATGACAGGCTATGAAAAGGGCGTGAGCTCGAGCTTGTTCTTTAGTGCACTCATAGACAGAGGCTTAAAGGCAGTTGTGTGTCCGTTTTATAGCTATATGTCTCTCCGAGTTTTTAAGGAGAACAATATAGAAACGCTAAAGGCGATAAGCACTGATTTTGAAGAGAATGTGAAAGAGTTAAAGGATCATATGCTGATGCCTTATGATGTGTATGAGGCGCTGTTGACGGGGCCTTGTGCAAGAGATTGCACCTCGTGTGGCACCACGTGTGAAAGTTAAGAGCCGTTTATACATATATAAAATTCTAGATCATGTCTATAAGAAATGCCATTAATTTGCTCAATGCCGTGGAGTTTGAAACCGATTTGCGGGTAAAGATTTATCAATGTGAATCGAACGAAGCGCTTGCCCGTTTTTTAAAGGAAATGGGTTATGAATTTGATAGCGATGAGTTTGAAGATGCGGTAAATTATTTGCATGTTCAGTGTCAGACGCTTGAAAGGGCTCAACTCCTGCTTGAAAAGGCCGAGTGGCTACGTTATGTGTTGTTTACCGCTTTAAAACTTAACTGATGAAAATACCATTTAGACCGCTTGGCAAGGTGCGTGAGATAGTGCAAGCTGCCGAATTTGATGTGGCTTATGCTTACGATGATTTGGTCTTTTCAGACCATTCTATGTTTGTGCTTCGTTTTGATGACGATGTGCCGAGTAAATTGCATCTTTATTTTAATGTTGAATGTGATACCAGTGAGGCCGCTCGAATGGAAAAGTTACTCGTTACGGCTGGTCAAGTAGGTGAAATGAACATTGTGAATGCTGGGAAGTTTGAGGTGAAGCAGGTGGATGATAAAGAGGAGTTAGAAGTTGTGTTTTTTCAATAACTTTTTTCTTTTTTTTGTAATTTATTGTAAAAATAATGGGGCTGTGATTTAAAAAATCATGTTTTTGGTTAATTAATTCTATATTTTATGGGGTTAGTGCTTAAAAAGGCGTATGTTTTAGTTTTATTTTGTATTTTTGTAGGAGCTCGATTGGTTCGAGTTTGGTTTTACAAAAAAGTTTAAAATAAAAGGAGTTGTTATGCCAGAGTATTGTAAGAAGACGGGAGAAGATTGTTACGGGGTGAGAGAGCTCAAGTTGCTTTTTGAAATAAGCACGTTGCTCAATAAGGTGAAGCGTGATTTGAAAAGCAATCTAGATCCAGTAATTGAACTTTTGGCGAACTATCTCAGCGCGGAAACGGTCATGCTCACCATATTAAACAGAGCCAACAATCAAATATCCATTGAGGTAGCTTATGGGTTATCGGAACAAGAGCAAAGTCGCGGAACCTATAAAATAGGTGAGGGTATTATAGGTAAGGTCGTAGAAACTGGTAAAGCGGTGGTCATTGCCAAAGTTTTGGAGCACGATGGTTACCTCAATAAAACACGCTTAAATATTGGAGGACGCGATTTGTCGTTTATTTGTGTTCCTATTCGAGAAGTAAACGAAGTGGTGGGAACACTAAGCATTCATCGAGTTTACAATCAACATATTACTATATCGGAAGATTCTAAAATTCTCTCTATTGTTGGATCTATGGTTGCCGAGGCTGTGCGCACAAGGCAAGAGTATGCCGAAGAGATAGAGAAGTTGGAGAATGAAAATGCCAAGTTGCACTTGGTACTAAGGGAGCGTATTGGTCCGGCGAATATTATTGGAAATTCGGGCAAGATGCAATCCGTTTTTGATTTGCTCGAACGTGTAGCACCGACCAATGCCACTGTTTTAATAAGGGGCGAGAGTGGTGTGGGTAAAGAACTTATTGCTGATGCCATTCACTATAATAGTTTGCGCAAGAATGAACCGTTTATTAAGGTGAACTGCGAGGCATTACCCG
>JAYVSA010000378.1:0-3520 GCA_043775765.1 Breznakibacter sp.
GTGCATTTATGCAAAACCGCCTCGGCCCCAACCGCGTTGGCCCTCAAGGTATGTTCCAAACCATTGCCGATTTGATAAAACTACTCTTTAAAGAGCTTATTTATATTAAAGATGCCGATAGCTTGCTCTTTAATATTGCTCCTTTTATTGTTATCATCTCTTCGTTTATGGTAATCGCATCCCTTCCTTTTGCAAAAGGTTTAGTGGCAGTCGATTTTAATATTGGTGTCTTTTATGTGATGGCAATGTCGTCGCTAGGAGTTGTAGGTATTCTTTTAGCGGGATGGTCATCTAACAGTAAATACTCTCTGATTGGTGCAATGCGCTCGGGAGCACAAATTATTAGTTATGAGCTTTCGGTTGGTTTATCTTTGCTAAGTGTTATCATTTTATCTGGGTCACTTCAGTTTTCAGAGATTGTTAATAGTCAGGCAGATGGATGGTGGATATTTAAAGGTCATCTTCCAGTTCTTGTTTCGTTTATCATCTTTTTAATTGCGGCAACAGCTGAGACTAATCGTGGTCCTTTCGACTTAGCGGAGGCTGAATCGGAGCTAACAGCTGGTTTCCACACCGAGTATTCGGGAATTAAATTCGCATTCTTCTTTTTGGCCGAATATATGAACATGTTTATTGTTGCAGCTATTGCGGCAACAGTTTTCTTGGGAGGCTGGATGCCATTACATTTTGGACATTTAGACGGTTTTAATAAGATTATGGACTTTGTTCCACCTATTTTCTGGTTCTTTGGAAAAACATTCTTCGTGATTTACATCATCATGTGGTTTAAATGGACTTTCCCTCGTTTGAGAATTGACCAACTACTTACTTTAGAGTGGAAATATCTTCTTCCTCTAAACCTTATCAATACGTTAATCATCGCTTTTATTGCTCTTATGGGCTGGCACTTTTAATTTGTAGAGATGAACTTGATTGCATATTTTAAAGAAATTTTTAAAGGAGTAAAAACCCTTTTGCAAGGGATGCAAATTACTGGAAGGTACTTTTTTAGTCCGAGCGAAATTGTTACTCAAAAATATCCTGAAAACCGTAAAGAACTGAAAATGTTCGATCGTTTTAAGGGTGAGGTTACAATGCCACATACAGAGCAAAACACTCACCGATGCACGGGTTGCGGTATATGCGAAACCAATTGCCCGAATGGCTCAATTGAGGTGATAACCGCAAAAGAAGCCAATGCCGAAGGCAAAAGTGTACGAGTGATAGATAAACATATTTATCATTTATCAATGTGTACATTTTGTGGATTGTGTATTAAAACTTGTCCTTCAAATGCACTGGCTTGGGGACAAGAATTTGAACACGCAATGTTTAATCGTGTGAAACTCACAAATGTTTTAAATCAACCAGGATCGAAACTTTCTAAAGAGATAAAAGAATGAGTTCAAATCAATTATTCTTCTATTTGTTTGCCGCAATTATTACCGTTTTTTCGGTTCTTACGATTACAACTCGTCGGATTTTGCGCGCTGCAACCTATCTACTGTTTGCCCTTGTGGGTACAGCGGGTTTATACTTCTTGTTGGATTATCAGTTTTTAGCTGGGGTTCAATTAGCTCTTTATGCTGGTGGTATTGTGGTTTTAATAATCTTTTCAATTCTCCTTACCAGTCATATTAGCTTTAAGTTTAAAAAGCCCGCACTCATTAACCTTTTGTCAGGAGTTTCGGCTGCAGCAATAGGATTGGGTATCGCATTATATTCAATTTACACGTTTGCCTTTAAAGCCTCGGCTGTGGCACCAGTTGATGTAAATATGCGAAATATTGGATTAACGATGCTTTCAACTGAAAAGAACGGTTATTCATTGCCTTTTGAAGTAATATCTATTCTTCTTCTTGCGGCAATGATAGGTGGTATTGTGATTGCTAAAAGAGATAACACAGAAAAATAGAAAAGCACTATGGTACAAGAAATTCCAATGCATTATTTCTTAGTGGTAAGTTCTATCATGTTCTTTACTGGAATATGCGGTTTTATTATCCGAAGAAATTTGATTACAATGCTAATGGCTGTTGAGTTAATCTTAAACTCAGTGAATATCAATTTTATTGTTTTTAATCGATATTTATATCCGCATCAAATGGAGGGAATGTTTTTTACGCTTTTCATTGTTGCTATTGCCGCTGCTGAGTCGTCGGTTGCTGTTGCGCTAATTATCAATGTTTACCGTCATTTTGCTTCAATAGAAGTAGAGGATGTTGATGATATGAAGCACTAAATTGAGCTTTTATTTGCATATATAAAATGTAGTATCAATACGTTACAAATTAATTTATGAGTACGTTTAATTATACAATTTTAATTCCACTTCTGCCACTATTAATGTTCCTCATTATTGGGCTAGGTGGAAAGTACATGAAACCTATTGTTGCCGGACTTATTGGTACTGGTGGCTTATTGGTAATCACAATTTTATCGTACATAACGGCCATCAACTACTTCTTTGGTGCTGGTCATGGTGAAGGTGCTTTTCCTACCATTATCCCTCATAATTATGAGTGGCTTAGTTTTTCAGATAATCTGAAAATTTCACTGGGTGTTATAATCGATCCTATTTCTGTGATGATGTTGGTAGTTATTACCACCGTTTCATTGATGGTTCACACTTACAGTATTGGTTATATGAAGGGTGAAAAGGGGTTTCAACGTTTTTTTGCGTTCTTATCACTCTTTACCTTCTCAATGTTGGGATTGGTTGTTGCAACAAACATTTTCCAAATGTATATTTTTTGGGAGTTGGTGGGTGCTTCATCTTTCTTGTTAATAGGTTTTTACTACACCAAACCATCTGCCATCGCAGCTTCTAAAAAGGCATTCATTGTAACGCGTTTTGCCGATTTTGGATTTCTTTTAGGTATTCTTATATTGTCATTTTACACCAAGACTTTCGATTTTGCCAACTTAACAAAAGGTAACGATGCCGTTTTATTGAGTGCAGGTGGGGCTACATTCCTTGGTGCTTCTGTTATTTCATGGGCTATGGCTCTTATATTTATGGGAGGTGCTGGTAAATCGGCCATGTTTCCACTTCATATTTGGTTGCCAGATGCAATGGAAGGTCCAACACCAGTTTCGGCACTTATTCATGCAGCAACGATGGTTGTAGCGGGTGTTTTTCTTGTGGCACGATTATTTCCTATCTACCATTTCTCGGCTCCTGTGGTACTCAATGCAATTGCTTATATTGGTGCATTTACCTCGCTCTTTGCTGCGGTAATTGCAGTAACTCAATACGATATCAAACGCGTGCTCGCATTCTCTACTCTTTCGCAGATTGGTTATATGATGTGTGCTTTAGGTGTTTCTGGTTATGGAGGAGAAGAGGGCGTTGGGTATATGGGCTCTATGTTTCACCTTTTTACTCACGCCATGTTTAAAGCGTTGTTGTTCTTGGGCGCGGGTTCTGTTATTCATGCAGTACATAGTAACTTAATGACAGAAATGGGCGGTTTACGTAAGTATTTGCCAATAACACATGCAACGTTTTTAATTGCTT
>JAYVSA010000379.1:0-5586 GCA_043775765.1 Breznakibacter sp.
TTTTTATACCTACACCATTTAAGTTTCTTATTTAATTTTATTATGAAAAAAGCATCATTTTTTTTCGTAGGGCTATTGCTTACCTTATTTTTAGGATTACGACCGACCTTACAGGCTCAAAATCCAGTAAAAGTGGGTGCTGGCAGTTTTGCGGAGTACACGCCTCTTAACGAAGCGGCAAAACCTTTTCTTACGGGAGAAGCGAGCTGGGGAGATCAATCGCAAAAAATGACCAATCGAATCATTTATGTGACCGATACGACCACTCGTCCAATACCGACCAACGACTGGTGGACAGACTTAATTAACAGTCAATATTCGGGTGATTTATGGTCTCTTCCCCAATATATCAAGGCTGAAGATTACGGCATTTACGTTAAATTCCCAAAAACATGGAGTGCACAAGGTACCGAACTGGTGGCGAGCTCTCAAATAAGCATCAAAGGGGTAAATTTTGCACCAAAAAGTGCCGTGGCTCGCAGATGGGGCGATTGGACGCTCGACTTTGTAATGGCTGAGAACAAAACAAAATCAATGGCCGTTACAACGGGGCATGGTTTACCTTATACTTGGATAGAGTTTACGGGCGTTGTACCAATTATATCAACCACCACAGCAACCTATTTTAACGACAATGGAACAGCAATCGCATTCCCTTTCACAGGTGACCATTTTGGTATTCAAATTGGCAACGACCACTATGGTCTTTTCGCACCAAACAATACTCTGTTCACTATTGTCGACAATACAATTACAGCAAACTTTGCTGGCACTCAAAAATTTCTCGTTGTAAGTGTTCTCCCATCTGCTGCCGACTTGGCAACGATGCACACATATGCGTATGCCATTCCTCGCGACTCCAAAGTTTCTTGGAACTACAACGAAACATCGGCCGACATCTCAACCACATGGACTTTACAAACCGAGAACTTGAAAGGTGAATCCAACCTAGATGTTATTCAAGGCTGGATTCCTCATCACTATAAAAAATGCAACGTTGGATTTGCATTCAACAATTTGAGCTATCAGTCGCCAAGAGGTATTCTCAAATGTGCTACTGGCAAAAGTTTCACTTTTACCTATGCTTTCAACGGCATTTTACCTAATGTGGCGGTTCCAAACAACACAACAGGAGCAAATCCTTACTCACCAGCTCTCATGAAGCTCATGGTAGACAACTACTCGGGTAAAACGGGATACGGTGGTGATACCTATTGGGGCGGTAAAGATTTGGTTTACATGGGTCAATATATGATGTTTGCTAAAGAAACTGGCAACACAGAATCTTACAACAAGCTGAAGAACGGCCTTAAAACAGCTCTTGAAGATTGGTATACCTATACGCCTGGCGAACCTGAGCATTTCTTTGCATACTATCCAAACTGGAAATCTCTTGTTGGGATGAATGCAAGCTACGGCTCAGATGAATTTAACGACCACCACTTCCACTACGGTTATTTTACCTATGCAACCGCAATGTTGGGCATGGACGACAAAGAGTTTTTGAAGAAATATGGCGATATGGCCAAAATGGTTGCTAAAGATTATGCAAACTGGGATAGAAAAGACAACAGACTCCCATTCTTTCGCAACTTCGATATTTGGGAAGGACACTCATGGGCTGGTGGCATGGGCGATGCGCTTAATGGCAATGGTCAAGAATCTTCTTCTGAGGCCATGCAAAGCTGGGGAGGTATATTCTTACTTGGCTCATCATTAGGCGACAAAGATATGCGCGATGCAGGTATTTTTGGCTACACCATGGAATCGAGAGGTACTGCCGAATATTGGTTCGACAGAGACCATATTCCCGCCAATGGTGGTGTAGGAAATTACGATTACACAAAATACACAAAACCCTACAACAGCAACATTACGGGTCGTGGTATAGGCTGGTGGACATGGTTCTCGGGCGATCCTATTTGGATGCACTCCATTCAATGGCTACCAATTTCACCGTGCTTAAAATATCTTTATGAAGATCAAACTTTTGCACAATGGGACTATGCAAAAATGTGGCAAGCCAAACAAACCGGAGGCTGGGATACCAATTTAGGAAACGAAAGTGGCATTGGTAATGTATGTTTGAGCTACCTGCAAATTGGAAACGCCGACACTGCTGCGGTTGTTTGGGATTGGTTAAAGACCAACAACAAAGCCACGGCTACCGACACTTATACTGGTGGTATATCCTACTACTATTTACAGTCGCACCGTTCTTATGGTGAAATTGTGTGGAATAAACACACCAATTTTCCTACAAGCACCATCTACCTGAACCCTAAAACAGGTATTACTACCTATGTTGTGTACAACCCCGATAATGTTGAAAAAACGTGTAATGTTTACAACAATGGTTCTGCAAATATTCTCAAATCGTTCAAAGTTCCTGCGAACAAGATGATTGCTTACCAAAACGATCCTGTTTTAACAGCTCTCGATGTAAAATCGAACAGCACAACCATTGCCCCAACAGGAAATGTTCAATTTGTAGCAGTAGGCATCGATCAGTACGGAGCAACTATGCCTGCAACACCCTCTTGGGAGGTTAATGGCGGAGGCACAATTGATTCTAAGGGTCTATTTACAGCGTCTACGAACGGAGAATGGAGTGTAACGGCACTATTTTCGGGCAAATCAGCAAGTAAGCCAATTCGAGTTGGACAAACACCTATTTTAACCACTATTCAGGTTACAACAACCAATAGTGTGTGCGAAATTGGCAAGACCTTACAATTTAAAGCCATTACATTAGATCAGTACAACGATCCTTTTGTCTGTGCTCCAGTTTGGTCTACCGCAGCAGGTGGCTCCATTGACTCTTACGGCATTTTTACAGCTAATGCATACAGTCTTGGCACTGCCGTTAAAGCATCATTAAATGGCATCGAAGGCGTGTCTGTTATCAAAGTAGAATATCCTTATGCGAATATTGCTCTGGGCAAACCTGCAACATCATCAACCGATGAAAATGTAGGACTTGTTGCCTCAAACGCAACCGATGGTAGTACAACAACTCGTTGGGCAAGTACTGCGGTAGATGCAAACAGCATTTACGTCGATTTACTAGCAAAATTCGATATAAACAAAATCGTTCTTAAGTGGGAAGCCGCTTATGGAAAATCGTATGATGTTCAAGTATCCGACAATGGCTCCACTTGGACAACAATTTACACACAACCAAATGGTGGCGGTTCAACAGAAACCATTCCCGTTATAACATCGGCACGCTATGTGAAGATGAGCGGTAAAACTCGAGGGTCGGCTTTCGGCTACTCTTTGTTTGAATTGGAAGTATATGGCAAAATTCAATCGGCCACAACACCAATACTTACAACAATAGTAGTAGATCCATCATACAACATGATACGTCAAGATGAGACCAAAACAATAACCGCTAAAGGATATGATCAATTTGGCAACTTAATGACCATAACCCCAACCTGGAGTGTGCTTGGTGTAGGAACGGTTTCTACGAATGGCTTATTTACGCCAAGTGCCACAGCTTCGGGTAATGTAACAATTTGTGCAAAAAGCGGACTCATAAATGGCACTGCTGTTGTGAACGTTGAGCAGATACGCAAAATATCTTCTCTCGAAATAACGCCACTCTCTTCTCTTACACAAAAGCTCTCAATTGCAAATGGAACACCTGCGCGTTTTACCACCGTGGCGTACGACCAGTTTAAATTGCCATTCACCTCAAATCCAACATGGACGGTATCTGGTGGAGGAACCATCACCACAGACGGGTTCTTCACACCAACTCAGGCAGGTGATTTTCAAATATATGCCACTCAAGGCACTTATAAAGACACCGCTTTTATATCGATAAAAAACCTATCGGATGTAAATGTTGCCCAAGGAAAGCCAACATTTGCTTCCTCTCTGGAAAACGCGGCCATGTCGGCAAGCAATGCTACTGATGGCAATGCAACAACACGCTGGTCGAGCAAGTGGTCTACCGCAGAATGGATCTATGTCGATCTTCAGAACCTCTTCACACTCAATCATCTGGTTGTTAATTGGGAGAATGCCTATGCAAAATCGTATGATATACAAACTTCAACCGATGGTACAAACTGGACATCCATCAAAACACTTACAGCAACGGGTAAAGCAGGCGTAACAACCATTACGCTCGCAAGCGAATCGGCTCGATATGTAAAATTAAATTGTACTGAGCGAGGAACTCCTGCTTATGGCTATTCACTCTTTGAACTTGAGGTTTATGCCAATAGCGTGGTGAGCACACCTTCATTAGCGGGCATTCAAGTAACTCCAGATGTGGCAAGATTAACCGCTGGAGCAACTCAGCAATTCGTGGCAAAATCACTCGATCAGAATGGAAACACATTCCCTACTACCATTGAATGGTCTGTTTCTGGAGGTGGTTCAATTAACAGTGCTGGCCTCATGACAAGCTCAAACGCTGGAACTTTTAAAGTAACAGCAACTTCGGGCAATATCTCTAACTCGGTTTTCGTAAATGTTGATGCAGCAAAAGGAATGGTTGTAAACAACTCACCTGTTGTTACCATTAAAACTCCAACCAGCAGCTATTTTATTGGTAATCCAACAATTGAGGTAACAGCAGATGTTACTGATATTGACGGTAACTTAGCCAAAGTAGAATATTACAATGGCACAGTGAAACTAGGCGAAAGCACCTCGGCTCCCTTCAAATATTCATTAACCAATTTGACTGCTGGCAACTACATCATTACTGTAAAAGGCACCGATACAAAAGGAGCTGTTGGAAGTGATAATATCGGTTTAACCATCTACACCGAACAACTGCCAACGCAACTTGCCGAAACGTCAACCGAGAATCTTACCAAAAATGAGATTGCGGTCTATCCAAATCCATCAACAAACGGGGTTATTAACATTGCTCTCTTTGCAAATGGAGAAAACCAAACAGCAAACATCAAAATTGCCGATTTGAGCGGAGCTATTTTATGGAATAGAACCGTTGATATTATGGAGAATGAATTAAACACCTTTACCATTGAAACATCATTTACCAAAGGGTTATCGGGTCTTTATATTGTCTATTTAGAAACGGGCACCAGAGTTGTTAAAACAAAGGTGATCATCCAGTAACACTATTTTCAATAATCCCTATTTTTCAAAGCCGATTATCATTTATTGATAGTCGGCTTTACTAACTAAATAGAATATCGTATGCAAACACGCCTAAATCAGTTAAAAAAAATCTCTTCAACCCTCATTTTATCACTCTTCCTTAGCACGCCGATGGTTTATTCCCAAACACTCGACCAGCAGATAGATGCCATGGTTGCCAAGATGTCGTTGAGCGAAAAATTTCAACAAATAACGTGGGAAGGTTTCATGACCACCTCCACCAATTCAAAACTAGGAATTCCTGGCTTTCTCATGGACGATGGGCCGCATGGAGTTCGATCCGTTAGCAAAGAGAGTGGCGCCATCACCTCAGAAACATTTACCTGCTTTCCTGTTGGAATTGCCATGATGGCCACTTGGGACAAAGACTTGGCCTTTCGTATTGGAAAAGGAATGGGAGAGGAGTTTCATGATGCCTCAAGAAATGTACAACTAGGG
>JAYVSA010000380.1:0-4786 GCA_043775765.1 Breznakibacter sp.
CCACCACAGAAAATCCACGTCCATGCTCTCCTGCTCTTGAGGCTTCTACAGATGCATTTAACGCCAAGACATTGGTTTCGAACGATATTTCATTTACAATCTTAATCTTCTCAGCAATTTCATTCATAAGGCTTAATGCCTCTAGGGCCGATTGATTTCCGGCAACAACGGACTTATTGGCTTTTTTTGCGAGCGACTCCGTTTTTTGTGTATTCTCCACATTTGCGGCAATATTAGAAACCATCTCCTCCATAGAAGAACTAATCTCTTCCAATGATGAGGCATTATCGTTTACAGAAGCTGAAAGGTTTCGTGAGTTCGTATTTAATGTAGCTGTGGCTTGCTGAATGGCAACTGCATTTTTAACAAATGTGGCCAGAGTATCCGAAAAGCTCGATCTTAATTCCTCCAATCCTTTGTTTAACTTCCCTACTTCGTTGTATCTATTAATTTGTTGCTCAATGGCTTTATGACTAAAATCGCCCTTTGAAAGCATATTTACCTTGTCAACCAAATCTTGCAATGGCTTTTTTACTGTTCGGCTAAATACAACAAGAAATAGAATAGTTATAAAACTACTAACAACCATTGCACCAAAAAATGGATAGGCGCCATTACTGTCTAATGAAAGAACGGTATTGCAAATAACTAAGAACAGATTACAGATCCAAAAGAGTGAAATTTTGAGCAGAATACTTCCTCTAAATAAGAGCCACATTACGAGTCCAAAGAGAACAAGTGCAGTTCCTAACATGGAAAGTTGAAAAATGACATCGCTCATTTAGTCTTATTTTGAAGGTTTATTTTAAAAAACGGGAAGCAATATAACAAATTTATAATATATCTAGTACATTTTGCAACGGTCTTCCTACAGCGGCTTTGCTACCATTAATCACAATTGGCCTCTCAATTAGTTTAGGATATTTAGCCATTTCAACAATCCACTCTTCATTAGAGAGCAATCTATTTTTATAGTTTTCAATATAAAACTCATCCTTTGTTCGAATAATATAGATTGGATTACAGTGCAATTTAGTAACTATTTCAAGAATATCGGCCTCTGTAAGTACTCCGTCGAGATAATTTATCACTTGCACATCTTTAAGTTTATCTTGCAAAGTGGTCAAACATTCTCTACTTTTTGAGCATTTGGGATTGTGTAATATTTTCACCATCATGTTATCAATTATTCTGTTTTAAAAACGTCGTCGGCACCATATTCCATCAGAAAAGCTTTGATAAATCCGTCCAAATCACCATCCATAACCGCCTGAACATTAGATGTTTCATAACCAGTTCTGACATCTTTCACCAATTTATAAGGCTGCATCACATAAGAACGTATTTGCGATCCCCACTCTATTTTTTTCTTCTGACTCTCAATTTTATTGGTCTCCTCAAGTCTTTTGCGCAAGTCCATTTCGTAGAGCTGTGATTTAAGCAACCTCAAAGCATTCTCTTTATTGCCAAATTGTGAACGTCCTTCTGTATTTTCAATGATGATGCCTGTTGGCGCATGTTTGAGTCGCACACCCGTCTCAACCTTGTTTACGTTCTGTCCACCAGCGCCGCCCGAGCGAAAGGTATCCCACGTGATATCGGCAGGGTTGATATCAATCTCAATAGAATCGTCAATGAGCGGTGTAACGAAAACAGAAGTGAAGGAGGTCATGCGCTTATTGGCCGAGTTAAAAGGAGACAGACGCACCAAACGATGAACGCCATTTTCACTTTTAAGGTAACCATAAGCAAACTCGCCTTCAAACTGAAGTGTAACGCTTTTAACACCCGCCTCATCGCCAGGCAGATAATTCACCTCTTTAACGGTATATTTGTGAGCTTCTCCCCAGCGAATATACATCCGCATCAGCATAGAAGCCCAGTCTTGGCTCTCGGTGCCACCCGCCCCTGCATTAATTTTGAGAACTGCCCCCAGTTTGTCTTCTGTGCGGCAGAGCATATTTTTAAGCTCAATCTCTTCGAGGAGTTGAAGGGTTGATTTATATTGTTCGTCGAGGTCGCTTTCGGAAGCATCGCCCGCTTTTTGGAAGTCGTAAATGATTTGTAAATCCTCCACTGCGGCATTAATACCATCGAATCCATTAACCCAACTCCTCAATTCTCGGAGTTTTCGCATCTGTTCTTCGGCAGCTTTGGCATCGTCCCAAAAATTAGGAGCCTGTGTGCGCAACTCTTCTTCGCTTATTTCAATTCTTCTTTTATCGATGTCAAAGATACCTCCTTAGGGCGAGATGACGCTCTGCTAGGTCTTTAACCTGCTCTATAGAAACCATGGTGTGTATTTTGTGAATTAAGGATACGAAGTTAACTTATATTCTTTAATGAGAAAGCCAGAAATTTACTTTACACTTCTAACCAGACGTAGAAAAAGTGATATTAAGAACGGGATTGAAGAGATTCTATTTTATAATATCTTTTTTTTCATCATCGGTAAAACTTTTGGACTGTTCGATAAATTTATTCATATAACGTTTCAATTCATCTGTTTGATCCTGATAATGAGCCATTAAGTAGTCCTTATCTTCTTTAATATTCTTTCTGTAATTAACAATTAGAGGTACATTCTCCTGAATGCTGAGTCTAATCAATCGCATCTCCACATTTGTAGGTTCGCACGCAACTGCAAAGTCAATGAGAGTGGCACCCTCTTTAATATTTGAAATTTTGTCGGAAATATGATTAGCAAATTTTGCCTTCAAAGCCAAGGAAGCGCCTTTGTAGGCCACTAATATTTTATCGCTCTCTTTAGTAACAGAGGTGAGTTTTGTGACCAACTCATTATTCATCTGTTCCGACTTAGCAGCTTGTGGATAGAGCCCTCGAATAATTAACAAATCATTACTCAAATTGAGCGTTAAGAAAACTACTAAAAGTGAAATAAGTTTCATGAGTAATGTATAAGATATTATATATTAGCAACTTGCAAGCAGTGTGAAGCTGTGGTTTGCACCTCGATATTGGTTGTATAATAAAATGGTTTTATACCGCTCTTTCACGAGATTATTTGCCTGAATAATCTCTGGTATAGCCTGATTCTTAATTACTTTGCATCCAATCCAGAAGCCAAAAGCAGAAGCGGTATTAAACTCCCCACACAGATGTTTATAGTAGATTTGAGGTGTTTGGGCGAGCAAATTCTGAGTTAAATTTGAGTAATATCCATCCGCCTCGACATCGCCATTATACCCCAAAACAACCGCGTCAAGGTCTGAAATATGCACATTATTTTGATGTAAAAAGAGTTTTAGAGCGTCTTCTACTTCCGTAAAAGTGGCACTGTTGAGGATGGTCACATCAACAAGTTTGGCGTAACAGCTCTCTTTAGGTTGCTCTTCGAGCACAAAAAAGGTAGCCCCAGAACCATAAACGACCCCTTTGGTAGTCGAGTTTAGGATGCTACATGGAAGATCAGAATCCTCCTTTAGCAAGCCTGACAACTTTAAAAGAAAAGTGGTGTATTTTGCTGTTTCATCAACTCCGCCGACCAAGATGGACGTAGCCTCGCGTTCATTGAGCATCATTTTTCCATCCATGAGAGATGACTCAAAAGAGACCGCATTATTCACATAAGTATAGTTGTATCCCTTGCACTTGAGGCCCAAAGCTATTTGGGTTGCCACCGTATTTTGAATAGACTGGATAAATGAAATTGGGGTAAGATACTCCTCATTATTATCTAAAATAGCCTTCAAGAACGTTTCCGAATCATTGATACATCCCGTTCCAGTACCCACAATAATGGCCTCAATAGTTGGATTCAGAGCCTCCTGCATGGCTAAAGAAGAGGCTACAATGCTATTTTTTACGCCACTGGCCATGCGTCGGGAGGCAATGGGGGAAATAAAATCTTTATAGGCTGGAGCAACAATAGGCAATAGCGAGTCGGTATTATTTACTAGGGCAAATTCAAGGAAGTCCGAATCAAAAGTTCTCTGAGCCGAAACGGAACCTAATCCATTGATATAGACAGCTCTCATAGGCATTTTGAAAAGATAAGCGTGGAACAATTACCTCCAAAACCAAAGGAGTTAGACAAAACCACATGAATAGGTTTATGTTTTAAAACGAGTTGTGGTTTCAAATCGAACTCTTCCATGTCTGACTTGAAATTTAAATTTGGGAAAAGAACACTGTTTTGAATAGCCAAAACAGAGAATACCGCTTCCACGGCGCCTGCCGCAGCCAACGTGTGGCCTGTAAACGGTTTGGTAGAGCTAAAATCGGGCATCATAAGATTTTCGTAAAGCGACAACAATGCCCGTCCTTCAGATAGATCGTTATTGGGAGTAGCAGTTCCATGCGCGTTAATGTAATCGACCTGTTCTGGTTGAATTTTGGCCACAGAAAGAGCCTTTTTCATAGCCCGTAAAGCACCATCACCATTTTCAGATGATGCGGTTTGATGAAAGGCGTCATTGGCATTTCCATAGCCCACCACGCGCGCCAAAACTCTCTTTTTCTCTTTTTCCACCAAAGAATCAGACTCAAGCACCAAGAATGCTGCCGCCTCACCGAGATTTAAACCTGTACGGTTTTGGTCGAATGGCATATTCTCACTCTCCGATAAAATCATGAGCGTTTTAAATCCGTTAATGGTAAATTTGGATAAAGCATCAGCCCCACCAACAATAACCCGATCTAAATGTCCCGACTTAATCATGCGAGCACCAAGCATAATTGCATTGGCAGCCGACGAGCAAGCGGTGCTGATAGTAGTTACAAAGCCTTTCAAACCAAGCTGTTCGGCTATTTTATTGGCAGTATC
>JAYVSA010000381.1:0-2206 GCA_043775765.1 Breznakibacter sp.
CGTTTCTCTAAAAAGCTCTTTAAATTGGGTTGGAGTGCAAGCTTGACTTCCCCACCAAAACCATGAGCCATCCATTTCGTGCCAAGGGCGAAAGATAAAGGGAATTGGCGTTCCATTGGCATCTTTTAACCCATGGAAGAACTCCGCAACTTTATCTAATTGTGCGAGAAACTCTTGATGGTAAATGCCCCCTTGAATGATGTTTTTAACCACAACAGAATCTTTTGCCCAAGCGCTAAATCCTTTATTTGGAGAGAATGGATGCCAGCTAAAAGTGTTTATGCCACCCATTTGGTGTGCTTTAATGGCCAGTTTTTTAATGGTCTCAAAAGGAACCGAATCGAGATTTCTATCGTGATTAAGTTCCAATCCGCCAAGCTCCCAGCCAAATAGAGCCGGATAATCGCCAGTTACGCGCTTAACATCCGATTCTCCATCAATGCCATTCCAGCCTATACCATACGCCAAATCGTCTTGATGGCCAAAAAGAATTCCTTTCCCCTTAGCATTGGCGAGCTTTTTCAAGATGCCATTCTCAGACTTAAGAGGAGAATGACTGCAACAGGTGCACATTCCCAAGAAAGAGAGAAAAGAGATAGAGGCAAAAAACGATTTTAATGTGATAAATTTCATATTACTTCAACTAAAATAGTGGTTATTTGTATATATTTAACTGTTTAACATCCTCTTGAAATAGCGTTTTCGCATCTTCTTTAAACAATTTGAAACTATCTTTTGCAGGTTGAGGAGAGTTGGCATCTGGGATAAATAGTTTACTCTGAGATGTTTCCCATGGTGCGTTAAACCATGCCAAAGCCCAAGCAATTCTAATTTGCGAACCACCGTCAGAAATAGCTTTCAATAGAACATCATTCCAGTAAGTAGGAGCATTTTTAATAAAATCATTGGTGTATCCAACCTCCGTTAAAGCGGCAACTTTGCTATGAGCGGCTGCAAAATCAGAGAGTTCGATAAGAGCTTGTTTCATCTTTAAGGCATCGGCATTATACATGTCGAATCCAACAATATCAACATACGAGTCGCCAGGATAGTAATCGGCATTAGGTCGATCGTTTGGAGACCAAGCAAAGAGAAACAAATTGCTGTTGGCCTTGATGTAGTCAACCGTTAGTTTGTAAAAATCTTTATAAAGTTGTGGTGTTTGGCCTGTAGCATTAGTGCCCCACCAAAACCATCCACCATCCATTTCGTGCCATAGACGATAAATAACAGGGAAACCTAAATCGTTGTTAACAATGCTTATTACTTTATCCATTTCGCCATAGAACCACGCTCTAGAACCATTAAGGTCATTAACGATATCGAACATTAAGCTTTTGTCTTTAGCGTTGGTGATTTTGGCAAGATATATTTGATGGTCGTAACGACTCTGTTGATGAAACTCCATCGTAACAACTGCCCCATTTTGATAAGCCAGTTTAGCCTCATTTATATGAATTTGACGCTCGGTAGGATCTTTATACATCATGTAATGGGGATCAATACCATAAATGCCCGGATGATCGCCCGATACTAGTTTGCAATCAGAAGTACTAATATCGGTGCGAATACCATTTAATTTAAACGATAATGGGAACTCCTGCCCAAAAATGAACTTATCGCTATTAGCCACTATTCCTAAATTCTTGAGCAACACTACCGTTTCGGCTGATGCATCAACATCAACAGGAGCTAAAATGCCAGCAGGTTGAATAGCAATCACCAACTCATCTGTTGCTGTTGCACCTTTAGTATCAGCAACTTCAAGAGTAATGGTGTGAACTCCCTGGGCTAAACCCACCGAAGTTATTGCATTTGTTGTAGTAGTAAGGGTTGTTGCCCCCTCTTTCCAAGTATAAGTGGTGGGGACACCACTCTCAAAATCGGTAGAAAGTGATCCATCTAAAGTAACTACCGATGTGGTAGCTCCAGCAGCAAGGAAATATGTTTTATCGGTTCCGGCAACTGCCACAGGCAATTTATTCGGAGCTTCCTTTATGGCAATAATAATATTGGTTTGCTCTCCGTCGGTCTCGCTCAATATGGCTTGAATAGGAGATACAAAACTGTTTTTTGTAACCTCGGTTACCTGTACTTTTCCACCAATAAGGATTGAAGCATCGAGAGTGGTGGTAAACTTGGCTGTTAAGTTCGACAAATTGGTTCCATTGGTAACAGTAGCTACAATAGAATCGGCCTTAATAAC
>JAYVSA010000382.1:0-8759 GCA_043775765.1 Breznakibacter sp.
CAAAGACATTTTACGTTTTTGGTGGCTTTTTGCGTTATTTTTAGCAGTTTCATTAGGAATAGTATATTTCATATTGCGCTATTCCATACCCGTTTATCAGGCCTCTTCTACTATTTTAATTGAGGAGAAAAGTTCAGCTTCTTCTCAAGAAAATATGATGGAGGGATTTGGCCTAACACCAGGAATGAGAAATGTTGATAATCAGATTGCAGTTCTTACTTCATGGGATGTTGTATATGAGGCTGCTAAGCGACTTGATTTTGCTATTAGTTATCATGCAGAGGGAAATCTTAAAACTTCAGAACTCTATAATTCAGCACCCTTTACCGTAATAATTGATTCTCTATATCCACAACTTGTTGAAACACCCATTTTTGTAATACCTGTTGACGCAAATCATTTTAAATTGGTTATAAAGGAATCAGAGGGTGCTAGATCTTATGTTTATCAAAAAAAGCAACTTGGGTCTGTTACTGGCTCAACGAAGTATGAAAAGATACATAAGTTGGGTGAGATAATAGAAACACCTTTTTTGAAAATAATAATATCATCAAAAACACCACTTGACGATCGAAGTGACAATAAATATTTTGTTTTTCATTCTTACGAATCTATTACACAACAGCTTCGTAGTCATTTTACGGCTGTTAAAACAAATCAAACATCATCTATTGTTCGTTTAACAACTGTTGGAACAAATAGCGAAAAGAATATTAAATTTCTTAATACCGTTGCCGATATTTTTATTGAATTTAACCTTGCAAAGAAGAATCAAATAGCTTTAAATACAATACAATTTATTGAAGATCAGTTAGGTGCAATTTCAGACTCACTTCATGTAACAGGAAGTGAACTTAGTAGATTTAGATCAGAGAATAAACTGTTAAGTATTGAAAGTAAAGGTGAGCAACTTTATGTTAAATTAGAGGATGAAAATAAGCGGGTAGCTGATTTGATTATAATGCGAAATTATTATAATTATTTGAAAGATTATTTTACAAAAGGTGAGTTAGAGAGTGATGTTATTGCACCAGCGATATTTAAAATTGATAACCCGTTGTTGACTCAAAGTATAAATTCAATAATTGAAATTAACACTAAAATATTAATTGCAAAAGATCAGGCAGGTGGTGGGAAAAATCCTTTTGAACAAGGATTATTGACTCAGATTGAAGTTATACGCAAGACAATGATTCAAGCAATTGAAAATCAGAAGATTGTAATAAACAAAAGCATTGATTCAAGTTATGTTCAAATTAAGTTCATTGAGGGCAATCTTTTGTCGTTACCAGAAACTGAACGTAAGTTACTGGGAATTCAGAGAAAATTTGAGTTAAATAGCGAAGTATTTACATTTTTACTTCGTAAAAGGTCTGAATCTCAAATACAAAAAGCATCAAATACGCCAGATCACCAAGTTCTTGAAAGAGCACGTTTTTCAGCACAAATTGCCCCAACGTCATCAGAAGGTTATAAGAAAGGAATTATTTTTGGCTTATTAATACCATTTATCATTGTGGTAGTTAACCAATTATTAAATAATAAAATAAGTTCAACTGAGGATATTGAACGAATAACGAATGTTCCGATAATTGGACATGTAATTCATAGCGAAAAACAAGAAAGTATGGTTGTTTTTCACTATCCGAAATCGGTTGTAACAGAAACATTTAGACGTATACGTACGCGTATGGAGTTTATGATTGGGAATAAAAAGGCACCAATTATAGCGGTAAGTTCCTCCATACCCAATGAAGGAAAGACTTTTTGTGCTTTAAATATCGCTTCTGCATTTGCTTTAGCGGGTAAGAAAACCGTTTTATGTGGTTTTGACTTAAGAAAACCTGGTTTAAATGTTGTGTTAGGATTATCAGACAGAACAGGAATATCTAATTTTTTAGTGTCTCAAGCAACTTTTGAAGAGACTTTTGTTGACATTGGTCAGAAAAATTTAACAATAATACCATCAGGACATATTCCACCAAACCCTGCTGAATTGATAAGTACACCAAAATGTACTGAGTTTTTCGATCTTTTAAAGACTAATTTTGAAATTATTATAATAGATACTCCTCCAATGGGTATTGTAAGTGATTCTTATATTTTAGCCAGATATGTAGATTCTTTAATCTTTATAACTCGTCAGAATTATTCTATACGTGAAGCATTGACTTTAACAATGCAAAACATTCAAGCAGAAGGAGTGAAAAATATTGGTATTATTTTAAATGATGTCGATATTAGAAAGGAATCACGGCGCTATGGAAGCTATGCATATAATTATGGGTACGGTTATACTTATGGTTATACTTACGGATATTACGAGGATTAATAGATAAATTTTAAATTATATGGATAGTATTGCACTTTATATTGTGTGTTTTTTGTTTATCGTAACTTTGGCTACTTTTTTTTATATCGTAAGGTATTATTTTAAAAGAGAGATTAGTGCAATTCAATATGAAGTTGCAAAGGAAAGTCGAAAGGAATTATTACCAATAAAGCTTCAAGCTATCGAACGATTAACTCTTTTTTTAGAAAGAATTTCACCTGAATCAATGATTCTGCGAGAACAGGCAAATACAACTCATAACATGAATCTTCAAAAAGTACTGCTTTCTAGTATTCGTAAAGAGTATGAGCACAATCAAGCCATGCAAATTTATGTATCGTCTGATACGTGGGAGCGTGTAAAACTTGCAAAAGAAGAGATTGTTCGTGTTATTAATCTTTGTTCCTCAGAATTAGCACCTGCAAATCCGTCGATGGAGCTTGCAAAAAATATTTTAGAACGCTATCCATTTTCTGGATTATCTCATTTAAATAGGGCATTAGACAGCCTTAGAAGTGAGGTGGATAGATTGTCAAATGTATAATTTTACTCAAGATGAATTCTGAATTAAATCATTCAAATAAAATAAATGGATTCCCAGATAATAAGAGAATCTTATCACTCATTACCAAGCATTGGTATTTATTTCTAATTTTTGTATTAACGGCGTATGCAATAGTATTTATTCAGTTAAAGTTTACGCCAAATGTCTATCAGGGAAGTCTTACAATATTACTCGAGAGTTCAAAAGACAAGCGAATAACACAATCTGAAATGGTTGAAGGTTTTGTTACAGGTGGAGAGTCTAATAATATTGATAATCAATCTCTTATAATACAGTCTCGTAACACTATAAAAAAGACTATTGATCGATTAGATTTCGGCGTTTCAATATTTAAGAAAAGTAGGTTTTTAGATAAAGAGTTGTATGGAGAGGCACCTTTTAAAGTAGTAATAGATTCTGTTGCACTCCAACTTTTAAATACTCCTATTGCTATCGTGTTTAAATCAGACAATACTATAAGTGTTACACTCAAAACCGATGGCGGATCATTATTCCAATTTAAAAGTCAAAAGGTTATAAAAAATATTGGTGCTATTGATTTTGAAAAATCAATTAATTTAGAATCGAAAATTCAAGAAAAATTTGCTACTTTTTATATACGTAAGGTAGATGGAATCGAGCCTATCATTAATCAGGAGTATTATTGTGTGTTCAGTTCAAACGAAGATGTTTTATCTAATTATGTCGGAACAGTAAACGTATCACCACTTCGTGAGGGTTCATCTATAATAACAATATCAACAACAGGACTTTATCCTAAAAAAATATCTAAATTTTTAGACCAATTGTCTGTTGTATATTTAGAGCAAAATCTTGAAAAGAAGAATGATTATGCCAATAGAACTTTAGGATTTATACAGGTACAATTACTCCAAATATCGGATTCTTTAAATAAAACAAGAGATCAATTAATGGCCTTTCGAACTCAAAATAAATTTGTAAGTCCATCTGAATTTTCGCAAAAGATATCTGAAGAGTACTTTACTCTTGAAAAAGAGAGAATGGAGTTTACATATCGATTAGAATTTTTTACGTTATTGAAGAAAAATCTTAAAGAAAATCCATTAAGCGATGATTATCTTTTACCAGTTATAAATGATGATTCAAACCCATTTATTTCGACCATTGCTACTGAACTTTTAAAGTTAAATACTGAATTGAAAAGTAAGGAAAAATATGGGTCGCTTAATAACCCTGCGCTTACAGCTTTAGAAGATGGAATAGAAAGCCAAAAAGCGACTATTATTCAATTAATTGACAAATATATTCAAAGTATTAACATCAAAATTGAGACGATTGATCGATCTAAGAGCGAAATAAGTGCTCAAATGGATAATATGCCTATGATTGAGCGCAATTATATGGATTTAGAAAGAACGTATAAATTAAATGATGCTATTTACACCTTCTTATTACAAAAGCAATCTGAAACACAAATTTCAAAATCATCTAATACTCCTGATAATGAAGTTGTTGATTCGGCTCGAGTTTATGGTCCAATTAGCCCGAACAGCAGGCAACAAACTATGCAAGCAATTATTATTGGTCTACTTTTGCCGTTAATTCTTATTATAGCCATTGACTTCTTTAATAATCATATACATACTCAAGAAGAGTTAAAGACATTAATTCCAGAAATTCCCTTGGTTGGAATAATTCCCCAAAATAAAACACTGAATCAAAACGTACTATTGACAGATCCTAGTTCCGCAATTTCAGAATCATTTAGAACAATACGGAATAAGATGCGATTTATGGTTACAAATTCAAAGTTTAAGGTTGTAACTATTACATCAAGTAATACGGGTGAAGGGAAAACTTTTTTTGCAATAAATATTGCAACAGCTTTTAGTCTTTCAGGGAATAAGACAGCTCTAGTTGGCTTTGATTTGCGAAAGCCTCGATTAAATGAGGTTTTTAACCACCAAAACATGAAAGGTGTATCTAATTATCTTGTTGAACAGGCTACCATCGATGAAATTATTATGACATCTGAGACAGAGAATCTTTATATAATACCTTCTGGGCCAATTCCACCAAATCCTTCAGAATTAATTTTGAGTGAGCGCACAACACAATTATTCAATGAGTTACGAGAAAAATTTGATATAATAATTGTAGATTCTCCACCAATTGGAATAGTTGCAGATGCAAGAATACTAATGGATCATGGTGATTCACACCTATTTGTTGTCCGCGTGAACTATTCAAAAAAAGACCAAGTTGTTAATTCTCTTTACTCCTTGATACATGAAAAAATAGGAGGGATGGGAATTATATTGAACGATGTAACCAGAAATAATAATCGTTATGGATATGGTTATTATTCATAAAGAACCATATTTTTAGCGATTCGTTTCATAGTCAATATATTAAAAAAAAGTGCAAAATTCATTTTTTCCTTTAATTTGAAATAGCTACCTTAGTGGGATTAAAAAAGAGGCTTAAGAGGCCTTTTTTTGTGTACAATTTATTAAAAATATATTTTTAAATGGCTGAAAACGAGAGAATTATACAGATAAACATAGAAGAGGAGATGAAATCGGCTTACATCGATTACTCGATGTCGGTTATTGTTTCACGTGCGTTGCCTGATGTAAGAGATGGAATGAAGCCTGTGCACAGACGTGTATTGTACGGAATGACCGAATTAGGTTTAGCATCAAATAAACCATATAAGAAATCAGCTAGAATTGTAGGAGAGGTTCTTGGTAAATTTCACCCCCATGGTGATTCGTCTGTATATTTTGCCATGGTACGTATGGCTCAGCCGTGGTCTTTAAGATATCCGCTAGTAGAAGGTCAGGGTAACTTTGGATCAATTGATGATGATCCACCAGCAGCTATGCGTTATACAGAAGCAAGATTAGAAAAACTTGCAGAAGATATGCTTGTTGATATTGAAAAAAACACGGTAGATTTTCAAAACAACTTTGACGATTCTTTAACAGAACCAACCGTATTACCAACAAGAGTTCCAAACTTATTGGTAAATGGAGCTTCAGGTATAGCAGTAGGTATGGCAACAAATATGCCTCCACATAACTTAACAGAAGTTTGTGATGGTGTAATTGCATACATAAACAACAAAGATATTACAGCAGAGGAGTTAATAGAGTTTGTAAAAGCGCCCGATTTTCCAACAGGAGGGGCTATTTATGGCTACCAAGGTGTTAAAGATGCTTTATTAACAGGTAAGGGGCGTGTTGTTATTCGAGGAAAAGTTGAAATTGAAACTGAAAATAACAAAGAAAAGATTATTATATCTGAGATCCCATATCAGGTTGTAAAATCTACTTTAATTAAAGCAATTGCAGACTTAGTTAACGATAAAAAGTTAGAAGGAATTTCAAACATTAATGATGAGTCAGACCGCTCTGGTATGCGCATTGTTATTGATTTAAAGAGAGATGCAATAGCCAATGTTGTTATAAATCATTTATATAAATTCACGGCATTACAGTCCTCATTTAGCGTAAATAATATTTGCTTAGTAAAGGGGCGTCCTCAATTATTAAATATTCAGGGACTAATTAAATATTTTGTTGAGCATAGGCATGATGTTATAAACAGGAGAACACAATTTGAGCTGGAGCAAGCTCAAAAAAGAGCTCATATTCTTGAAGGATTAATTATTGCAAGCGATAATATTGATGAAGTTATTGCAATAATTAAGGCTGCAAGTAGTCCAGATACCGCAAAAGCAAATCTTAAAGAGAGATTTTCACTTTCCGATATTCAAGCAAATGCGATTGTTGAAATGCGTTTGCGTCAGCTTACAGGTCTGGAGCAAGACAAATTGCGTGACGAATTTGCCAAAATTTGCATAGAAATTGATAGACTTAAATCAATTCTAGAGAACGAAGATTTGAGAATGGAAATCATTGTAAATGAAACTTTAGAAATAAAGGCTAAATATGGTGATGCAAGAAGAACTGAAATCGTTTATAGTTCAGAAGAGTTTAATCCAGAAGATTTTTACGCAGATGATGAAATGATTATTACCATTTCGCATTTAGGATATATAAAACGCACATCGCTGAATGAGTTTAAAACTCAAAATAGAGGTGGAGTAGGTTCAAAAGGGAGTACAACAAGGGATGAGGACTTTATTGAGCATATTTATCCAGCTACAATGCATAATACAATGCTCTTTTTCACTAAACTTGGTAAGTGTTTCTGGTTAAAAGTATACGAAATACCTGAAGGAAGTAAAAACTCGAAGGGTAGGGCAATCCAAAATCTTTTAAATATTGATCCTTCAGATCAAGTGAAGGCATTTATTAGAGTAAAACAATTCACTGACAAAGAATATCTTAAATCACATTTTATTCTTATGGGAACAAAAGAGGGAATAATAAAAAAATCCTCTTTAGAAGATTATTCTCGTCCAAGGCAAAATGGTGTAAACGCAATAACAATTAAAGAAAACGATGAGTTATTGCAAGCAAGATTGACGAATGGTTCTCATGAGGTTTTGATTGCAACTCGTTCTGGTAGAGCAATCCGTTTTAATGAATCTACAGTCAGATGTATTGGCCGAACTGGAGCTGGTGTTAAGGGTATTACTCTTGATAGAGAAAATGATGAGGTTATTGGTATTATTTCTGTAAAAGATATGAGTGAAGACATTCTCGTTGTTTCAGAAAAAGGATATGGCAAACGCTCAAGCTTAGATGATTATCGTATTACCAATAGAGGAGGTAAAGGTGTTAAAACCATGAATCTAAGTGACAAAACAGGTGCCTTAATTGCGATTAAAAACGTAACGGATGACAATGATTTAATGATTATTAATAAGTCAGGTATCGTTATAAGATTGGCTTGCTCTGAGATACGCACATTAGGTAGAGCAACAATGGGAGTTCGTTTGATAAATCTTGACAAGAAACAAGATGAGATTGCCTCTATTGCAAAAGTGTTGGCTGAAAGTAAAGAGGACGAATTAATTGAGAATGAGCACCCGAGTGATTTGCCAGATGATTTAGTTAATGAAGATTAATCTTAATAATTATAACTTGTACAATTAATTTACTTACTGTATGAAAAGAATGTCACTAATGGCAGCACTTTTGGCTGTTTTAACGATTTCGTGGGCACAAAAGACCAAGGTTTCTACGGCTTCAACATCTATTATAATTAACGATTATGATGGTGCAAAGGCAAATATTGATGCAGCTATGGAGAATGAAAAATCTATAGACTGGCCAAAAACATGGTTTGTCGCAGGTGAAATTTATCTGAAATTAGAAAAGGCCAACAAAGACGAAAATGGAGCAATAAAAGCCGTTGGTTTTTATGAGAAATCTATTGCCTTAGATCAAAAAGGTGATGAAAAGGGTAAAGGAGTTGGAAAATATAAAAAGGAAATAGCTGTATCATTCTCTCAATCGTCCATTGATATGGTAAATGCTGGTATTATTGCTTTTCAAAATGAGAAATTTAGCAAGGCTGCTAAATTATTTGAAAGTTATATCAATTTATCTGAGAATAAATATTTATATGAAAGTGTAACTCCTGATACAGCTATTATATACAATGCAGCGCTGGCTGCTTATAATGCTAAAGATTGGGAAACTGCGATTAAATATTTTAATAGATCTTTAGATTTGAAATATAAAGGAGGAGATGCTATTCTACTCTTGCATAATGTGTATTTAGAACAAAAGGATACAGCAAAGCAAATATCTAATTTAAAAAAGGGATTTGAGTTATATCCACAAGATGATCGTATTTTATCTCAATTAATCAATTTGTACCTTGAGACCAAGAGAAATGATGACGCGTTAACCTATTTGGATGCCGCAATAAAGCAAGATCCTTCAAATGCATCTTTCTATTACGCAAAAGGTGTGCTCTTTG
>JAYVSA010000383.1:0-4147 GCA_043775765.1 Breznakibacter sp.
GGTTAGCATAACGATAGGAATTTCTTTGAATAAATCGTCATTTTTCATGCGAGACAACACCTCTAAGCCATTCATTTTAGGCATATTAATGTCAAGTAAAAGTAGATAGTTTTTGTTGGCACCACTCTTGTTTTCTGAGAAGAACTGCCAAACCTGCTCGCCATTCTCAAATCGAAGAATTGTGTTGCAAATACCCGATTCTTCCAAGCCTTCTCTTATCAGCTCGGCGTGTCCATTGTCGTCTTCAGCTATTAAAATAACCAGTTCCTTATATTTGTTCATCTGAAAAAAATATTTATTCTGAAAATTCATTCTTTTGCAACTCTATAAAGAAAGTTGTTCCTATCCCAACTTCCGATTCAACATATATTTTCCCACGATGCTTATTTACTATGCGCTTTACTAAACTGAGCCCAATACCTTCGCCCGATTCGGGTGCCGTGGAGTCTACTCTGTAAAAAACATCCCAAATTTTCTCAAGGTGCTTTGCGCTTATGCCTATTCCATTATCTTTTATTTGATAAATGATTTTATTGTAGCTTTTTTTCGATGATATTTCAATTTCTAATGTCCGCGTTTTATCTCTATATTTAATAGCATTTCCTATAAGGTTTGAGAAGAGCTGATTTAACAGATTTTCGTCGCCATAACAATCTTCAATATTATTTAGCATGATTTTGGCCTGTAGCTCTGAAATTTGGAAGTTAAATGAGGCCGAGATCATCTTGAGGAGGAGATTCATATCAATCTTTTTGATTATCATCTTTATTCTTCCAGTGCGGGATATTTGTAGGAGGCCATTGATTAAAGTATCCATTTTTGTCACATTTGTGAAGATGAAATCGAGAGTTTTTGGAATACCTTCGGTAACAAGTTTTTCTAAAACAAGCTTTTCTTCATTTATAAGATTACAATTTAATATTATAGAATTAATAGATTCGGTTTGCTTTTGGAGGCGTTGACTAAAGCCTTGAATGTTCACAAGAGGTGATCTTAAATCGTGCGATGTAACGTATAGAAAGTTTTCGAGCTCTTCATTTTTGGCTAATATAGCCTCTTGCACAAGTTGTATGTTCGTGATATCGTTGGTAATAGTTGCAAATCTGTTTATTCCAAGCGATACAACAGAAATCATAAAATGCTTATCCATGGGTGCAAAATAGGAGATGTATTCAAACGTTTTTCCCGTAATGCCAACTTGAGCAAATTCACTGAGGTATGGAGCTATTGGGGTTTGATAAACTTCGGTGGCTAATTTACCAACAGCATCTTCTTTGGCAATTCCAAGAGTTTTTGTAAAGGCAGAATTACAGTCGGTTAATCTGTAGTTTATGGGCTCGCCAGCATCGTTAAATACCACTTCGTGCAACACCACCATTTCGGTCATTGCCGCAAATAAGGTGCTTAGTTTTTGCTCACTCTCTCGCAAGTTATCTTCTGTTAATTTGCGTTCGGTGATATTTATCATAATACCGTTAAATACTATTTCATCATTCTTAATGAGCGGTCTTGATAAAAATTGTACCCAGATAGTACCTAAAGAGGTAATCAATCGTCCTTCGTAGTTGAGCTCTTTTACTTCATTTATAGCGGTACCAATGGCATTAAAGAATGATGCTTTATCGCTAGGATGCACCAACTCACCTAAATTCCATTCGTGTGCAGATAAGTCGGTTGACATTCCTAAAACCTCTTCCACTTTGGGGCTTAGGTAGTAAAAACCAGTCTCCCCATTCTTTCGAGCATAGAACTGATAAATAACACCAGGAACATTGGCGGCCATCTCTGTAAAGAGCAGTTCGCTCTCTTTAAGTTTCTCTTCAATTAGTTTGCGCTTTGTAATGTCTGAAATAACACCATCATAAGATACAATTGTTCCATTGGTGTCGAATTTAAGAATGGTCGTATCGCTTATCCACTTAATGGATCCATCTTTACAACATATTCTATGCTCTATGGGCTCTATCGTTTTCCCCTCAAGGATGTCGGTTATTTTAGAGGCAATTAATGGTCTGTCAGCCTCAAGAATCATATTATACCATAGAAATGGGTTCTCTGAAAACTCATTAGCCGTATAGCCCGTAACAACCAAGCACGCTTCGTTGTGAATGGTTTCTATGGCTTTTCCTGCATTTAGATTAACGGTGTAGAGATAATCGGTTAACCCAGAGGTAATTGTTTTATATCGTTCTTCGCTATTTCTTAGAGCTACTTCGATTGTTTTACGCTCGGTAATGTCGCGAAGAATAGCAAGAAGCAACACCTCTTCGTTTACATCTATTCTACTTAATAAAACTTCTACTTCAAACAACGTGTTATCGACTCTTTTGTGAAGCCATTCAAAACGTTGAGGAGTGCCCGAATGTGCTAATTCTATCAGATTAAGAGCCTTTGTTTCCGACAATTGGCCATCGGGCTGATAAAGAGGTGAGAAATAGGCAGGTGTTTTGCCTAGCACCTCCTTCTCTGTTCCGCCAAAAAGGTTTAATGTTGTGGTGTTGCAATCATTTAAAAGACCATTTTTAATAATAAAAATGGCATCATTAGCATTTTCATAAAGAGCTTTGTATTTACCATCGCTTTTTGTTAGGAGTTCTTGAATTTGGTATTGTGATTCATTGTATTGAAAAAGCATACGAGCTACGAAGAAACCACATGTAATTATTAAAAAAAAAGCGAGTTCAATATGCCCATCTAAAAGCACATTGTTGGTAAATAATAAAATGTCTAAACTCAGAAACGACAACCAAATCATTATTGCTGTTGCCATTGTAACCATAAATACCATTAGATTTGCCCTCATTGCTGGCAGGGAACGAATGCCCAATAGCTTTCTGAAAATGGGGATTCTCAGGATTGTTTCGGATATTAGGGTGAGAACAACGATGTTGAAGCTGTCTTTAATAGCAAATGTGTATAGCAAATTTTCTGGCAGATGATTTATTGTAGATGCCTGCCAAAAACATGGATTTAGTGAAAGTAGTTTATTGAATAAAAAAACAAAGTCGCTGGTAAGTAGCACTATGGAAAGCAATAATGCAAGAATTATTCGAATGGGTAATTTTTGAATTGTTTTAGTAACGGTTTTATTATTAATCAAACCTGTTATTGCATAGATTGATATAAAAATGATGGTTGTACTAAAGTTTGCATATCCATTATTGGGCCACAGAACAAATGGAAATAGCGCACCACCACTTAAACCGCCAAGTATACCATACTGCCATCCCCAAGCCATTGCAACAATAATTGGAAGAAGGAGTGTCCACGGTATATTTATTTCCACCACCCCCACAACAGCTGAAATGCCGTAAGGAGATAACAGAAGACTGATTATTCCAAAAATAATGGTTATTCCAATTTTTTTACCAATTGAAAACGTACTCTGTTCATTCATCCTACATTCATTTTAATTAATGCCTAAAATATTTTTTATGGCATTTTTTCCTGACGCATTACTTGATGTTAGTAGTTGGAATTTCTGATGTTGCAATAATTTAAATCATTATTCTAAATATAAGGAATAATTATGGTTCCACTAAGACATCTTATTGTATATAAATGTAATAGTGTCAGTAATTTTGATAAACGATTGATTTGAACGGATGGATGAATTAGAATTTATATTTAACAGATGAGCATTTGTGTTGAAAATGTTATGTTAAACATGTGCCGTTGTTTGTTTGCTTACGTGTTGATTTACGGGGCTTTCGAGATTTTATAATTGGAATGTTATTTAAATATCTTGCAGAAAAAAATAATTACAATTAAAATTATGAATTGTTAGTAAGTTTTTAGATTGGAAAACTTTTTGCATTTTTCTAAAATGTAAATATCTTATTTTTAGCTATTTAAACATATTTTTTGGAAACTATTTAAACTTGTTAATAAAAAAAGCTTGCCAATTGAAGTAACGTTGTGTATATTCGCTTATTGAAAAATTGCAAAAAACAAAAATGATAACACGAATATACTTAGGAATTTAGCAAAACTTACCCCAATGGAATTAACAGAAAAAATGATGGATCACGAGGTTTCACGTCAAACTTACACCAATGAGGAGGCTTTTAAGGCCGCCGTAAATTATTTTAAGCAGGATGAATTGGCTGCTCGCGTTTGGGTAAATAAATACGCCCTTAAAAATTCG
>JAYVSA010000384.1:0-2256 GCA_043775765.1 Breznakibacter sp.
CAATCAATCTACTCGCCAATCTAATGAAGTGCCTCTCTTTAACCGAAATTCTATAAAATCGTTACTTATTGATAATCAAAACTGTTTATGGACGGGTACCGACGATGGTCTTATCATTTACGATCCTAAAACCCTGAAGTATCGAAATATTAGGCACGATGCCATGAACGACCACTCGTTGGTGAACAATATTGTCTGGTCGGTTTTTGCCGATAAAGAGCAAAACATCTGGTTAGGAACCGATGCGGGGATATCTTTAAGCTATTATAATAACAAATATAAGGTTCGATCGATCAGTGAATTAACAGGATCAAACGAAGGGAATCAAATCATCTCGCTTTTAACCGATACAAAGGGAAATTTATGGTTGGGCGGAACCAATGGCCTTATAAAAGTGAATAAAAGTGATGGTACAATAAGGTGGTTTCAACAAAACAGTAAAACAGATCCTTTACCACATAACAAAGTGAGGTTTATTTTCGAAGATTTAGATGGCGATATTTGGGTTGCTACCGATGGCAGTATATGTCGTTACGACAACAGAACATCGCAGTTTATACGCTACCAAATTGAGGACTCTACGCACGTTCGTAATGCCAACTGGGCCTACTCCATTGGTGAGGATGATACCCGTAAACTATGGGTATCCACCTGCCTAGGCGGCTTGTTTGAGATTGATAAAGAGAAGTTACTGGCTTCGGCCGGAAAGACCTATGTGGCCGAGCAAAACTTTTATGTCAATAGTGGCGCAAACTCACTATCTGGCAGCATGTTACAAACCATGACTCTTGATGGAGAGCACAATATATGGGCAGGAACTTACCGCGAGGGATTTAATAAAATTGATCGCAAAAACCAGCGAGTAATGCAATTTACTACCAACTCAACCCAAAATCCACTTCCATCTAATGACGTTACAGCAATGGCATTAGATAGGGAGGGGTTTTTGTGGGTTGCGCTTCGCAACAAATTGGTTAAAGTAGATATTCACAGCAATAAAATGGAGCAATTCTCCGATTCGCGCCTAAACGGCTCTGACATTAACGCTATTGCCGATGATGGCATACATTTGTGGTTAAGCTCAACTTCTGGTCTCTTTATTTTGGAGAAGAGCAGCTCAAAATTCAAGAAGATAAACGTTGGTAACAGCTATTTTTCATCGGTTTACTATAATGAACAAAATAAAACAGTTATTGCTGGTGGAAATAACGAGTTTGTGGAGTTTGATGTGAATACAATTTCATCGGAACAAAAGCAAAACAACTTATTTCTTACATCGCTCTTTGTAAACGATAGATTGGTGCAAACTAACGATACCACCAAATTACTTATTCAATTAGAGCAGAGTATTCGGTTTACCAAGTCGATAGAGTTGCCTTATCAACTTAACAATTTGGCATTCGAGTTCTCTGAATTGCTCTATAACCACGGCGCAAGCGTGCAATATGCCTATAAACTTAGTGGGTTAGATGTGGATTGGCGATACACCACAGGCGCTACTAATCGACTTGTTTACAACAACCTACAACCGGGCGATTACACTCTCATCATTTCACGCCTTAATAGCGAAGGTCATTCGTTACCCAATCCATTAACATTAGCAGTTACAATTCATCACCCTTGGTACTCGTCGGCATGGGCAAAACTGATCTACTCTATTTTGTTTCTCCTACTAATTTCGGCCGTTGCAAACTACGTTTTGGTACTTAACAGATTGCGATTTGAGCGCCTTGAGAAGCTTAAAACACTCGAGTTAACATCGCATAAAATAGAGTTCCTTACCAATATTTCGCATGAGCTTAAAACTCCGCTGAGCCTGATAGTTGGGCCACTTGGTAAAATTATCACTCAAGTTAAAACGCCCGAGTTAAAAGATCAGTTGGAGTACGTAAAACTCAATGCCACTAAACTCCAAACACTAATTAATCAGTTGATGGATGGAGCCCGCGCAGAAACAGATGGCTTTGGACTGATAATTTCAACGTTTGATTTGGTGGAGTTCTTGAAAAGCGAAGTGGCAGTTTTTGAGAAGATAACTAACGACAACAATATTTCTATCCTGTTTGAAACCGACAAACCCCAATATCTTATTGAAGGCGATGTGCTGAAAATAGAGGCCATTGTTAAAAACCTGATGTCAAATGCCGTTAAGTTTTCGCCCACAAATACGCAAATTACGGTTCAACTAAGCGCTTTTGGAGATGATGTGGCACTCTCTATTTCAGATGAGGGTCCGGGTATTCCAGCGCAAGACTT
>JAYVSA010000385.1:0-6564 GCA_043775765.1 Breznakibacter sp.
GCCGATGCACTCTTTATCTTGAGTAACATCGATGGCATTTATAATGGTAATCCAAAAGATGAAGGCGTTGAGGTGATCCGCTTTGTGGAGAATGAAAAGAGCGATCTGTCTCAATATATATCCACCACAAAATCGAACTTCGGTAGGGGAGGAATGCTTACAAAATGTCGTATTGCTACCAAAACGGCGCAATCGGGCATTTCTGTGCACATCGCCAATGGAACGCGTGACAATATTTTGATCGATTTGGCAACCAATCCACAATCTGTTTTGCACACCAATTTCATTCCTGGCGAAGGGCACGGAGCGGTTAAAAAATGGATGGCTTATTCAGAGGGGTTTGCTAAGGCCGAAGTTGTTATAAATGAGGGTGCTACACGCGCTTTGTTGAGTAATAAAGCGACTAGTTTATTACCACCAGGTATAGTAAGCTTCAGTGGCGATTTCAAAAAAGGCGATCTTATAAAGATAAAAGATGAGGCGGGTAATACGCTTGGAATTGGAAGAGCGCAAACCGATCAAGACAAACTTATAGTTCAGGATAAAGAGAAGAAGTCGAAACCGTTTATTCATTATGACTATCTTTACCTTTTTCCAGAGGTTTCAAAACAATAAAATTCACTTAAGATGAAGTGTTTACAGCAGTTTGAGGCGATTAAAAACAGCACCCGTTCGCTGGCCAAAATCACCTCAACAGATACCACCCGAGTATTACTAAAATTGGCCGATGAGGCTGAAAAAAATATCGAAGTCCTTTTGGCTGAAAACCAGAAGGATTTGGTGCGTATGGAGAAATCTAACCCCAAGTACGACCGCCTTTTACTCTCTGCCGATCGTATCAAATCTATTGCTGGCGAGATTCGCAATGTGGCTTCGTTAACAGCTCCTGTTGGTGAAATTCTTGAAGAGAAAGCTTTGCCTAATGGATTGAAGATGAGTCGTAAGCGTGTGCCACTTGGTGTGGTAGGTGTAATTTACGAAGCTCGCCCTAATGTTACATTTGATGTTTTTGCCCTCTGTTTTCGTTCTGGAAATGCGGTGGTTTTAAAGGGAAGTTCTGATGCTGAGTTTTCAAACATCGCGATAGCAAAACTTATTAAACAAGTTCTTGTTAGTGAGGGTGTTGATTCGAATATCGTACAACTTCTTCCTCCCGATCGTTCTGCTGCCGATGAGTTGATGAATGCTGTTGGGTATGTAGATGTGCTTATTCCTCGTGGTTCACAATCACTTATAAACTCGGTTCGTGATAATTCTAAAGTTCCAGTTATTGAAACAGGAGCAGGCATTGTGCACACCTATTTTGATAAAACTGGCGATTTAGAATCTGGAGCAAACATCATCTTCAATGCCAAAACTCGACGCGTAAGTGTTTGTAATGCACTCGATTGTCTTATTATTCATAAAGACAGACTTACTGATTTACCAAAGTTGGTTGAGAAAATGGCATCTAAAAATGTAGTTCTTTTTGCCGATGAGTTGGCTTATCAATCGCTTGCTGGAAAATACGATTCTTCTCTCTTGCAAATGGCTGATAAAGAATCGTTTGGCACAGAATTTTTAGATTATAAGATGGCTGTCAAAACGGTTTCATCTCTCGATGAGGCGTTGGATCACATCTATAATTTTAGCTCAAAACATTCAGAAGCTATTATATCTGCTGATAACGAATCTATTGAACGTTTTTTAAACGAGGTTGATGCCGCAGCTGTTTATGCAAACACTTCAACTGCTTATACCGATGGTGCTCAATTTGGATTAGGCGCCGAAATTGGTATAAGCACTCAAAAATTACATGCTCGTGGCCCAATGGCTTTGCGCGAACTTACTAGTTATAAGTGGGTTGTAAGAGGTAATGGACAAGTAAGAAGTTAATTTATACAAATTATTAGACCTGACAGATTTCCAAAACCTATCAGGTCTTTTTAAATATTAGAAAATATGAAACAATTCCTAAGTGTTCAAGATATTCCAGATTTAAAAGCTGCTTTAGCTGAAGCTACTTATGTGAAGAAAAATCCATTTTCCGATCAGGAACTTGGTAAAAACAAGACCATCATCCTTATATTTTTCAACTCCAGTTTGCGTACCAGATTGAGCAGTCAGAAGGCGGCTATGAACTTGGGTATGAACGTGATGGTGTTAGACATCAACAAAGATGGCTGGAAACTAGAGACCGAACTTGGTGTTGTGATGGATGGCGACAAACCTGAACATATTCGCGAAGCTATCCCTGTAATTGGAAGTTACTGCGATATCATTGGTGTTCGTGCATTTGCGAATCTTGAAAATCGCGAAGAAGATTACAGCGAGAAGATTATCAATCAGTTTATTGAGTTGGCAGGTGTGCCAGTTATCAGTTTAGAAAGTGCTACACGTCACCCATTGCAATCTTTTGCCGATTTGATTACCATTGAAGAGTATAAAACCAAACCTCGTCCAAAAGTTGTATTAACTTGGGCGCCCCACCCACGCGCTTTACCTCAAGCGGTTCCTAACTCGTTTGCTGAGTGGATGCGTGTAGCCGATGTTGATTTTGTAATCACTCATCCCAAAGGATACGATCTTGCCGAAGAGTTTACCAAAGGAGTTAAGATAGAACACGATCAGCGTAAAGCGTTTGAAGGTGCCGATTTTATCTACGCTAAAAACTGGTCGTCATACACCGAGTATGGTCAAATTTTAAGCAAAGATACCGATTGGACTGTAGATGAGGCGAAGATGGCTTTGACTGACAACGCCAAATTCATGCACTGTTTGCCAGTTCGTCGTAACCAAATTGTTACCGATGGCGTTATCGAAGGGCCAAACTCTATCGTTATTCCAGAAGCGGCAAACCGTGTGGTTTCGGCTCAAACTGTGTTGAAGAGAATATTGGAGGGATTAAAGAAATAATCTATTATCAATGTAGAATTATGCAAAAACTAACAATAATAAAAGTAGGCGGTAAAGTTGTAGAAGAGCACGAAACACTTGCTTCTCTGCTCAACGATTTTGCCAATTTAGAAGGCCTTAAATTATTGGTTCACGGTGGTGGTCGTTCGGCGACTAAAGTAGCTGAGAAGCTTGGCATAGAAACCATTATGGTTGATGGGCGCAGAGTTACCGATAGAGCTACATTAGACGTAGTTACGATGGTTTACGGCGGATTGGTTAACAAAAACATTGTTGCTGGTTTACAAGCTAAAGGCCTGAATTCATTAGGACTAACAGGTGCCGACCTCAATCTTATTTTAGCTAAAAAGCGTCCTGTTAAAGAGGTAGATTATGGGTTTGTGGGCGATGTGGTTTCGGTGCAAACTGAGATTATTTCTAAACTCATTGAAAGTGGCATTGTTCCTGTGGTGGCGCCACTAACGCACGATGGACATGGCAATATGCTCAATACCAATGCCGATACTATGGCCTCAGCTTTGGCAGTTGCATTAGCACAAAACTTCGAGGTTACTCTTGCTTATTGTTTCGAGAAACCTGGCGTTATGACCGATCAGGATGATGAGAAATCGGTAATTCCAAGTTTAACATTCGATGTGTTTAAAGCACATCAAGCTTCGGGTGTTATTAATTCGGGTATGATTCCTAAATTGGATAATGGTTTTGACGCTATTAAGGCAGGTGTTAAACGCGTGATAATTACCAATGCTCATGGTATGAGTTCAAATTTTGGCACAGGAACTATTTTAGAATAATTTTACCAATTAATACTTCTGTAATTATTATTTTGTAACTTTGTACGTGTAAAATATTAAAAAAACACCCGTATTATGACCACAAAATTAACCTTAACAGTAGAACAAGATATTATTGAAAAGGCAAAGATTTATGCCAAATCAAAAGGGCAAAGTTTGTCGGGAATCATTGAAAACTATCTTAAAGCAATTATTGTTGAAAGAGTTGAATCAGAGTCAATTGCTCCAATTTCGAAATCTTTGAAAGGTTCATTTAAAGAACTTTCAAAAGAGGATTACAAATCGCAGTTGTCTGACAGATTAGCTGAAAAGTATCTTTAAGATGGATAAGGTTTTATTTGATACCGATATAATTTTAGATTGCTTCTTTGACAGAAAGCCATTTTCGGAATTTTCCTGGAAAGTTTTTACAATGGCTGAAGTAAATCAAATTAAGGCGTTTATAACTCCTGTTATTTGTGCTAATTTATATTATTTGCTTCGACGAAATGCATCTCACGAAAAAGTTATTGAAAAACTATCACAGCTTCTCCTTATAGTTGATGTTATTTCAATGGATAAACATACAATTATAAATGCGTTGGTCTCTGATTTTAAAGATTTTGAGGATGCTTTGCAAAATTTTGCTGCGATAAATGAAGGAAGTGTTAATATTATACTTACTCGTAATATTAAAGATTACAAAAAAAGTACCTTAAGTGTTATGACTCCTGAAAGTTATCTCAGTTTAAAATCAATGAGCTAATAGTAACTAATCTTCTAACCATAATATTCTTATGACCACCATCACCAACGACGTTTACAATCTTCTTAAGCAACTCATTTCTACTCAATCGTTTAGTCGCGACGAGGCGGATGCGGCCAATGTAATGGAGCAATTTCTTCTATCAAAAGGAGAGAAGGTAAACCGAAGTGGTAATAATGTATGGTGTTTTGCACAGGAGCGCAACGATTCAAAACCAACGCTACTTTTTAATTCTCATATCGATACCGTTAAGCCATCGTCTAAATGGACCAAGAATCCGTTTGAGGCAACCGAGGAAGATGGTAAATTATTTGGCCTTGGATCTAACGATGCTGGTGGACCATTGGTTTCGCTACTTGGCGCTTACTTGGTTTTGCGGCAAGAGATTCAACCTTATAACCTTGTTTTTGCGGCTACTGCAGAGGAGGAGGTTTCGGGCGCCAACGGTATCGCATCCATTGTTGAGAAGTTGGGACGAGTGGATTTAGCTATTATTGGCGAACCAACCCAAATGAATATGGCTGTTGCCGAAAAAGGTTTGATGGTGCTCGATTGTGTGGCGCGCGGAAAATCGGGACACGCAGCACGTAACGAAGGTGATAACGCCATCTACAAAGCCATTAAAGATATTGAGTGGTTTAAGAATCACAGCTTTCAAAAGATTTCCGAACACTTAGGCGAGGTGAAGATGAGCGTTACCATGATAGAGGCTGGAACTCAACACAATGTAGTGCCCGACACGTGTAAATTTGTGGTCGATGTTCGCACTACGGAGCATTATCCAAACAAAGAGCTGTGCGAATTTATTCAAACCCAAGTTAGCAGCGAGGTTACAGCCCGCAGTTACCGTATAAACCCAAGTTCCATTTCTATTGATCACCCCATTGTAAAACGCGGTATAGCCTTAGGCATGAAGCACTTTGGCTCACCAACCACCTCCGACCAAGCTCTGGTTCCATTCACCACCATCAAAATTGGCCCAGGCGACTCGGCTCGTTCTCATACTGCCGATGAGTATATATTCAAAGACGAAATTGTGAATGGTGTTAAGTTGTATGTAGAGTTGGTGAGAGGTTTGGAGTTCTAACAAAAAAGGGTCAACTCCTGAGAATCGACCCCTTTATTTTATAATTATGAAATAAATTTCCTATTATTTAAAACGTATATCCAGCAGTTAGGCCAACGGCTTGAGAAAAAGGGTTCGTCTGATTGCCTATTAATGGTTTATTTGTAGTTCCTTCTGTGTTAGAGAATGTTAATCCTATATTCAACATACTTTTAGCATTTTTAAAACTTAATCCACCTGTGAAACTCATAGTTGCACCGTACGGTTTTAAATTATTATTGAGTGCAAATAAATTGCCTATGTTGCACGATAAAAAGGGCGACACTTTTGCATCGCGCACATTGTAAACCGCATTAACAAACAAGGGTAGACCAGTTGTTTTTCCATAACCAATAATGTTCGAAAACTGAGTAATTCCGACACCTGCGCCAACAGCAATTTTTGGATTAAATCGATATCCCGTTATGACATTAAAATTCATTACTGATGTAGGATTTCTACCCATTGGTGCACACGCAGTGGATTCTAACATAACTTGAAATCCTCTTCCTGGAACAACCGCTTTTACTTTTACGATTGGAATTCGTGCCTTCTTTTGACTTCGTGTCATTTTTTGCTTTACTACTTTCGGTTTATTCTTAGATAACTCTTTGACGCCTGCAGGTAACACGTATATAGGGCCATATAAAGCACAAGATGCAAAATGAAAGGCAGCGCATTCGCCAATAAGTGATGACCCTATTGCTGGAGCTACTATTGCTCCCGAATACGCAAAGCCAAGTGCTAAAGGAACGCCAACCGTCATTGCCGAACCAAGAACCACAAGTCCAACACCTTTAAATTTATTGATTTTTTTTAAGGGATAATAATATCGTCCATCTGGCAATTTTACCGTGTCGGTATCGCTGGTTCGTGCAACGTATTTATACCTTATTTTTTTCTTTGGAGTTTCGTGTGCCTTTGGAATTGAATCCGAATTGATTTTTACCTCAACATTGTTCTGAACCATGTTTTCTTGCACTTGAGATTGCTTAGCTATGGTATCTACCACTTCAATTCTGGTA
>JAYVSA010000386.1:0-2923 GCA_043775765.1 Breznakibacter sp.
TTAAAAGTATCAGGGCTTCGAAGTAATTCGGAGCCCTTTTTGTTTGGTGGCAAACGAAAGAAGTTTTATAAGTTTGTCTTATAAAGTGCCTAATGGTCGTTTTTTTGGCACGTTCATTGACTTTATACGGTTGAGCAACGTGTTTAGAGGCGTTGTGACATTGTGTCAGATTTACAAATCATATAAACAGATATAAGTGAAAATTTCGCTCGATAACATTAGAATGGATGAGGATAACTTCGACGACGAGTCGGGATTTATTTCGGTGATGCCTACCATGGAGGAGGATAATTCTGAATTTACCATGCCAGCGTCTTTACCAATTCTGCCGCTTAGAAATACGGTTCTATTTCCAGGAGTTGTGATTCCTATTACTTTAGGGCGTGAGAAATCTCAGGCTTTAGTGCGCGATGTGCAAAAATCGAACGGTTTATTTGGTGCTATTTGCCAAAAAGATATAGCGGTTGAAAATCCTACGTCAGACGATTTGTTTGCAGTAGGCTGTGTAGCTCAGGTGATTAAGGTTTTGCAGATGCCAGATAATTCAACATCGGTCATTATACAGGGTAAGCGTCGCTTTAAAACAGTTGAATACACTGCCGACGAGCCCTATTTGATGGCAAAGGTGAAAGAGTTGAAAGATTCTCTACCAAAAGAGGATGCTAAAAGAGAGTTTGAGGCGCTGATTAGTTCGCTTAAAGACTTGGCTCTCAAGGTGGTAAAGAATTCTAATAACATTCCTTCGGAAGCCTCTTTTGCCATAAAAAACATCGACAATCCTACGTTTCTTATAAACTTTATTAGCGCACATTCGGACTTAAAGATACCTCAGAAACAGGAGCTTTTGGAGAATTCTAACGTGAAATCGCGTGGAAAATATCTGATGGAAATTCTGCTTAAAGAGGTACAGTTGTTGGATATTATGAAAGATATTCAACAAAAAGTTAAAGTAGGAATAGATCAACAACAGCGTGAATATTTGCTTAATCAGCAGATGAAAACGATTCAAGACGAGCTTGGTGGAAACCCGCATGAGCAGGAAGTGAAGGAGTTGCGTGAGCTTATGGAGAACAAAAATTGGAACAAAGAGGTGAGAGAGATTTTTGAGAAGGAGTTGAACAAACTTCAGCGACTCAATCATCAATCGGGTGAGTTTTCAGTTCAATTTAATTACCTCCAAAACTTCATTGAGCTACCTTGGAACGATCGTACCGATGATAATTTTGACCTCAGTCACGCTCGTAAAGTGCTTGATAAAGACCATTTTGGAATGGAAAAGGTGAAAGAGCGTATTTTAGAACATTTGGCTGTGTTGAAGTTAAAGGGAGACCTGAAATCGCCAATACTTTGCTTACACGGAGCACCTGGAGTTGGGAAAACATCGTTGGGGAAATCAATAGCCGAGGCACTTGGTCGTAAATATGTCAGAATGTCACTAGGTGGCTTGCACGATGAAGCAGAAATTCGTGGCCATAGAAAAACATATATCGGTGCGATGCCAGGAAGGATTTTACAAAATCTTAAAAAGGCAAAAACATCGAACCCCGTTTTTATTCTCGATGAGATCGATAAAATTAACGCATCGGCACATGGAGACCCTGCATCGGCGCTTCTCGAGGTTCTCGATCCAGAGCAAAATAGCACCTTCCATGATAACTTTTTGGATGTTGATTACGACTTATCGAATGTGCTGTTTATAGCTACGGCAAATTCTCTTGCTACCATTTCTCAGCCGCTTTTAGATAGGATGGAGCTGATTGATGTAAGTGGTTATTTGCTCGAAGAGAAAGTAGAGATTGCAAAACGCCATTTGCTACCCAAACAACTCGAGAATCACGGTATTGCTAAGGGTGCAGTAACGCTTAACAAAAAAGCATTAACCACGATTGTTGAGGGATATACGCGTGAATCGGGTGTTCGTGAATTAGATAAGGTAATTGCCAAAATGTGCCGTAAACTGGCCTTGAAAATTGCGAGCAACGAAGAGATTAAAAAAGCTATTTCAGACGATGAATTGCGTGATTTGCTGGGCAGTACTAGATTTACAAAAGATAAATGGCAAGATAACGATACTGCTGGGGTCGTTACTGGCTTAGCTTGGACAGCCGTTGGCGGGGAGATTCTCTTTATTGAGAGTAGTTTGAGTAAAGGTAAAGGCAAAGTTACCCTCACAGGTAATTTGGGCGAAGTGATGAAAGAATCCGCCATTTTGGCTCTCGAATATTTACGCGCACACGCTTCTAACTTTGGCATCCGTGAGGAGGCATTTGATGAGTGGAATGTGCATGTTCACGTTCCAGAAGGAGCAATTCCAAAAGATGGTCCATCGGCAGGAATAACTATGGCTACAGCACTTGCTTCGTCATTTACCCAACGTAAAGTTAAGAAACGTATTGCCATGACGGGTGAAATTACCCTTCGAGGTAAAGTATTGCCTGTTGGTGGTATTAAAGAGAAGATTTTGGCGGCAAAACGTGCTGGCATTCAGGAAATAATTATATCGGAAGAGAATCGAAAGGATATTGAAGATATTAATCAGGTTTATTTGGATGGCCTTGAATTTCACTATGTTACGCGTGTGGAGCAGGTGCTTGATCTTGCTCTTTTAAAGGAGAAAGTTGATAAAGCGATGATTATTTAATTAACAGAGCTCTGCTGAATAAAAAGTCTCAAAATAAGAACTCTTATTTTGAGACTTTTTTGTTTTTAGATGATTACTTATTTAAGCTTTGTAAGTAGGATAATCGGTGTAACCAACCGCGTCGGCGGTATAAAACTGATCCATATTGAGATTTTCGTTTAGTGGCCAATTATTGATGAGGCGACTTGCCAAATCTGGGTTACTGATGAATGGACGACCAAAAGCAATTATATCGGCTAAGCCACTTTCTAGGTGGGCATTCGCACTCTCTTTGGTGTAACC
>JAYVSA010000387.1:0-2149 GCA_043775765.1 Breznakibacter sp.
GCCACAAATGGTTGAAAAGTTCAGAAATGCGTCAATAAAAGGATGGTATTATGCCATGGCGCATCAAGAAGAGATTATTCAACTCATTAAAAGTCAATACGATTCAACATTAGCATTAGACAAATTAAGGTTTGAAGCCAGTCAAACAAGGAGTTTATTAAGAGATGATTTGGTAGAGATTGGTCATTCGAACCCGAAGAAATGGGAGCAAATAGCCAATATTTATTCCGAACTTGGGTTGATGAAAGAGGGTGTTAATTTAAATAACTTCCTTTACTCAACCAGCAAGGCCGTGAATTACAAGCGATTAAATGTTATCATTGCCATTATACTACTACTATTATTATTAGCAATTTTGATTGCTTTAAAGTTTATAGCCCTGTCGCACAGCCTTAAGGATACAATAAAAGAGCTAAGAACCACCAGAAAAGCTCTTAATATGAGCGAAGGCAAATACCAGCTTCTAATTGAGAATAACGCAAATATCATTTACGCCATAAGCCCCGAAGGATTTTTCACATTTGTATCGTCGGTCATTGAGTTAAAGTTAGGCTATCCGGTAGAATACATTATTGGCAAACAGTTTCTTCATCATATTCATCCTGAAGATGCCCCTCTCTGTGAGTCTGTCTACGAAAAAGTTCTTATTGAAGGTAAGCCCCAAATGGCTTTTGAATACCGTGTACAAAAAAGCAATGGCGAATGGGTTTGGTACTCTTCTAGCGTTGCGCCGCTAAAAGATGAGGATGGCAAAATAATTTCGATCATAGGCACAGCAAGTGATATCTCAGAAATAAAAATGGCACAATTAACCCTTCAGGAGAATGAGGCCAAATATCGCTTATTAACCGACCTCTCGGGTGATATTATTGTGTTGCATCGAAATTTTGCCAAGTATTACGTAAATCCAGCTATTGAGACAATTCTTGGCTATTCTCAGAGTGAGTTTTTAGAATTTGGACTACTCGAACTTGTTCATCCAAATGATGTAGAAACGGTTGAAAGAAATATAGTATTAGATCAACAGGAGAGTATCGATAAAAACTACAACTCCGATTTTAGTCTGCGACATAAAGAGGGTTATTACGTAGATTTTTCGTCACATATTATCGGAACAAGAATTGGTTCCGATAATTATATTACGGTAATAAACCTACGTAACGTCAGCAAAAAAAATATTGATGAGCGTGAGATTAGAAAGTTATCTACTGCAGTCAATCAAAGTCCTGCCACTATTGTAATTACAGATGCAAATGGCGTTATTGAATTCGTCAATCCTCATTTTACTACCATAACTGGTTACACCTTTGACGAAGCAATAGGACAAACCCCAAGAATACTTCAATCAAATTACCACCCTAAAGAGTTTTATAAAGAAATGTGGGAAACCTTACTAAGTGGCCATATCTGGAAAGGAGAGATTTATAACAAAAGAAAAGATGGCTCCTTTTACTGGGAAGAGGCAATAATGGCTCCTGTAACGAATAACAACGGTGAGATAATAAATTTTGTGGCCATAAAGAATGATATCAGTTTACGGAAAAATATTGAACAAAAAATAAATGAACAGAATGAACAATTGCGCAATCTAATAGAAACAAAAAACAAGTTCATTTCTATCATTGCTCATGACCTAAGAAATCCATTTCACACCATTATTGGACTTTCAGAAGTCATTTCCGATCAAATCAAGAGAGATTCATCTGATGTTATAGAAACTATAAGTGCTCTAAATTCAATAGCCAAAAGCACCTATCTTCTTTTAGAAAACCTTCTCGAATGGGCTCACGTGCAGCAAAGCACAATGGTGCCAAGGGTAGAAGAAACAAATTTATTCAATTTGGTTGCAGAGTGTACTATTTTGATGCAGGAGAATGCAAATGCTAAAAGAATATCATTTAAAACCCCTATAGATAAAGCCTTAACCATCATTGCCGACAAGGACATGATTAAAACAATACTTCGAAATTTATTGGTTAATGCGTTAAAATTTTCTCAACAAGGTGGTACTATCCTTGTTTCGTCATATCTTTCCAATAACCAAATTAACATTTCCGTTACAGACCAAGGCGTAGGGATGAGTGAGGAAGCTATAGAATCACTTTTTAAAATTGGGCAAAACCCCACAAGTATGGGCACTGCTGGTGAA
>JAYVSA010000388.1:0-3095 GCA_043775765.1 Breznakibacter sp.
CCCTGAGTTGATGCCAACGCTTCTTTTGGTGTTTTTAGGTAGTAAAGTGGAGTTGAATCCATGCGAAAGCCCCAATTGCGGTATAGTTCAAGGTCTACAACGGTAATTAAAAGCGTGGTAAAAATGAGCAGATAGGTAAGGTAGTTGATGGGATATTGGAGATATTTTGGCTTAACAACAGTGGTTAGAGCCACCAAGATTCCGATAGCAAATATGAAATAGCCTGTAATTGAGATGTCGAGTCTGAAGCCGTGCATAAAACTTAGGAACACCTCTTGAATAGGTAGTTGTAAGGTTTTTGGATAGTTATAAACTTCGAATAAAATGCGCGCAAAGGCAAATAGAAGGATCCAAAAAAGGGTGTATTTTAATAAGAATATTACTCTCTTAATCATAGTTCGATATGCTAATTTGGGTGCAAAAATAGCGAATTAATTGATTTAAAGAGAATACAATGGTTATAATTGAGCGTGTTGGATTAGAGTATTTGCTTGAGACAGAGAAGTTGGCGAAGTGCGTGAAGGACAGAAACGGATAGCCCACAGCGCTTTGGTGGAGCTCGCCGAAACCAATGCGCGAGGACTATGAGTGGATGGCCTGACAGCAAGCGCGAATATAAGTGAATTGGAGATGAAGCCTGAAGCGCAAAGTGATTTGATATGCGCTTGGTGGCACGCCCAAATGATTGATATTTAGCTAGTTTGTTGATCTAGAAAGTCGTGAATAACGGTTATAACTTGGTGGCTGTTTTGGGTGTGCATAAGGGCATCGCGGAGTTGAGAGGCGCCGTTGAAGTTTTGAACATAGATTTTGAAGAAGCGTTTGAGTTGAGCGAAATTTTTGCTCTCTTGCCATGTTTGGTGGTAGAGTTGGTTGTGGAAAAGGAGCACGCGCAGGCGTTCTTGCAGGGTGATGTGTTGTTTTGTGGGGCCGAACATCCAAGGATCGTGGAAGATTCCGCGACCTACCATGATGCCGTTGAGGTTGTGTTGTTGGCATTTGAGCAGGCCATCGCTGATGGTGAGGACGTCGCCGTTGCCGAGGATGGGAATGGTGCTATTGATGGCGTTGCGTAGTTGCACGGCTTTGGCAATTTCGGCCCAATCGGCTAGGCCGTCGGACATTTGTTTTTGGATGCGTCCGTGAACAATGAGGGCGTCGATGGGCTGATTGAGCAGGTGAGAAATCCATTTTTCGGTGATGACCTGTTTTACGCCGATGCGTGTTTTGATGCTGAGTGGCAGCGTGGTGGCTTCTTTTACGGCGAGAATAATTTCTTGAGCGCGCTGAGGATCTTCGATAAGGGCTGAGCCACAACCTTGCTTAACCACACTTTTGTCGGGACACCCCATGTTGATATCGATGCCATGGAAGTTGCCCGTTTCTTGGAGCATGGTGGCCACTTTGGCGTATTTCTCGGGGTCTTTACCCCATATTTGGGCAATGAGTTTGACGTTATTTTGTTGGAGCAACACTTTTTCGGTATCGCTTACGAAGAGACGGTGTTTTACTTTGTTGTATCCAACGGGATGGCAGAGGCCGTCTACGGAGGTGAACTCGGTGAATAAAAGGTGCAGGTTTTGGGGGTACGAGAGAGTGAGCACGAGTTCACGAAAGACGGTGTCGGTAACGTCTTCCATGGGTGCAAGGGCGAAGATGGGAGTTTTGAGTTGCGACCAGAAGTTTTGTGAGTTCATTAGATTCTATTTTGAATGTCTGTTATAGACACACTTAAACGGTTTAGTGGGGGTATTGTTTCTGCAAATGTCAATAAAATTATATCGCCAAGAAGCTAGTATTTAAAGCAACTTGGCGATATAAAGTTTTGTCAATTCTGGTTAGAAAAGATGTTTATTTCTCGTCGAGATTAAGGTTGTACCAATCAATTTTGCGCGAGAAATACATAGAAATGGCAAGAATGACGAACAGGCCGATGCTGCCGATAAGGAGCGCGTAATCTTGCAACTGAATAATTACGAAGATAAATAGGTAGAGAATGAGCAGGATAGAGCTTATAAGAGCTGTTAATTGTGTTGATTTTAAGATGGCTTTTGTATAGCCAGTAATAAGCGCGAGTGTTGCTATAGCCGAGAGAACAAAGGCCTTATTGAAGTTTATATGCTCTGATATAGAGAGCAAAAGGGCGAAGAAAATGATGAGCGCAATACCCACCAACAGGTATTGTATGGGGTGAATAAATGTTTTATTTAAAACCTCCACGAAGAAGAAGACCAAGAAGGTGAAAACAATAAATAGAATGGCGTATTTAACGGAACGCATCGATTTTTGGTAATTATCGACGGGTAAGAGGAGGTCTATACCAAATGCCGATTGGGTTGTGCGATATTTGTCGCCAATCCACATTTGAGGGAAGTTTCTGTTGAGATGTAGAATGTTCCAGTTGGCCGTAAACCCCGATTCAGAGATGTTTCGGGTATCGGGTAAAAAGGCTCCGTTGAATTTAGGGTTTTTCCAAGGTGATGATATGTTGATGTCGGTAATTTCGCCAGCAGGGATGAAGTAGAGCAACTGACTTCCTTTTAAATCGAGATCGAAGTTAAAGGAGTACGATGCGTCGTTGGTTTTTGTGATGGCAACAGGTGCATTTATACCACTTTCTACAATATCGGTAGAGAAAACACCTGGATTAAAAGAGACGTTTTGGTTGTTCCATTTTAGAAAGACTTGTTTTTCGATGCCTCTTAAATCGGTAATTCCTATGGTTAGTTCGGCTTTGTCGAATTGGATATCTTGCACCGGAATATCTTGGTCGTTGAAACGAATGTTACTAAAATTACCCGCAATATTGAGTTTTGAGTTGTAGACAACAATATCGTAAATGCCCCTATTTCTGAGTTCTGGTAAAATGGTGCCATTGATTTTGAGGCTCGTAGGCAGGAAGTGGAAGTACTCTTTTATTTGTACAATCTTTTCGGTGGAGTCGGTTTTTGAATACTCCTTGCTATATCGAAAGAATGGCACCGAAACAATAGGGCCCGTGATGGTTTGACTCTCGCCCCATTTGGAACTCACCTCGCCAATGGCTTCTTCTTGAGTTCGTTGCCTTTCGGAGATAAGGCTTTCAATCATTGCTG
>JAYVSA010000389.1:0-7492 GCA_043775765.1 Breznakibacter sp.
TAAAAGAAGTTAACGAACTTGCTGGTATTTTGAAAGCTGATTATGGTATCGAACCAGCTGCTGCTGCAGTTGCAGTTGCTGCTGTTGGTGGTGGCGAAGCTGCTGCTCCTGCTGAGCAAACTGAATTCGATGTTATATTGAAATCAGCTGGTGGTGCTAAGTTGGCTATCGTTAAGCTAGTAAAAGAATTAACAGGTATGGGTTTAAAAGAGGCAAAAGAGCTAGTTGATAAAGCTCCTTGTGCTTTGAAAGAAAAAATATCTAAAGAAGAAGCTAATGCTCTTAAATCTCAATTAGAAGAAGCTGGAGCAGAGGTTGAACTTAAGTAATCTTAAAGACCTTTTTAGGTATTGGTTTAGGAACCCACTCGTTGGGGTCCTAAACCTTTTTATGCTTTTACATTGTTAAGTTCAATAAATTCGCCAATAAATGAGTCAAAATATTAGTGAAAGGATAAGTTTCGCTTCCATTAAGAATCCTTTGGAGTATCCAGATTTCTTGGAAGTTCAGTTGAAATCATTTCGTGAGTTTTTCCAATTGGGTGCAACTCCTGAGGATAGAAAAGACGAAGGCCTGTTTCAAGTATTTAAGGAAAATTTCCCAATTACGGATACCCGTAATAATTTTAATCTTGAATTTATCGACTTTAGTGTTGATCCTCCACGTTACAGCATACAGGAGTGTATTGAACGTGGTGTTACATTTAGTGTGCCTCTTAAAGCTAAATTAAAGCTTTATTGTACAGATGCTGAACATGAGGATTTTGATACTGTCGTTCAAGATGTTTTCTTGGGAACTGTTCCTTATATGACTGCAAAAGGTAGTTTTATAATCAATGGAGCAGAACGTGTTATTGTATCTCAATTACATCGTTCTCCAGGTGTTTTCTTTGGTCAGAATATTCACACAAACGGAACAAAACTCTATTCTGCAAGAATTATTCCTTTTAAAGGTTCTTGGATAGAATTTGCTACCGATATCAGCAATGTGATGTGGGCTTATATCGATCGTAAGAAAAAGCTTCCTGTGACTACGCTTCTTCGTGCTATTGGTTACGAAAGTGATAAACAAATTCTTGAAATTTTTGATTTAGCTGATGAAATTAAAGTTTCTAAAGCGACGTTGAAAAAAGTTGTTGGTCGTAGACTAGCCGCAAGGGTTCTTAAAACCTGGAACGAAGATTATGGAGATGAGGATACAGGCGAAATCGTTATGCTTGAGCGTAACGAAATTATTGTAGAGCGTGAGACGGTATTAGAGGATAGCCACATTGACAACATCATTGACGCTGGCGTAAAGACTATTCTATTACATAAAGAGGGTCCAAGTCAATCGGATTACTCAATTATTTATAATACGTTACAAAAAGATAAGTGTAACTCTCAAAAGGAGGCATTTGCTGAGATTTATTTGGTGTTGCGTAATGCTCAATCACCTGATGAAACGACTGCTCGTGATGTTTTTGAAAAGTTATTCTTCTCTGATAAACGTTATGATTTAGGTGAAGTTGGACGTTATCGTATCAACCGTAAATTAAAACTCGATGTAAGTTTTGAGAAACGCGTTCTTACCAACGAAGATATCATAGAAATCATTAAATTTTTAATTCAACTTATTAACTCGAAAGAGGATGTTGATGATATTGACCACTTAAGCAACAGACGTGTTCGTACGGTTGGAGAGCAGTTAGCTACTCAGTTCGGATTAGGTTTGGCTCGTATGGCTCGTACCATTAAAGAGCGTATGAATGTGCGTGATAATGAGGTGTTTACGCCAGTTGATTTGGTTAATAGCAAAACATTATCGTCAGTAATTAATAGCTTCTTTGGTACGAATGCTCTTTCTCAATTCATGGATCAAACAAATCCACTTGCTGAGATAACTCATAAGAGAAGAATGTCTGCACTTGGTCCTGGTGGTCTCTCGAGAGAGCGTGCCGGTTTCGAGGTTCGTGACGTTCACTATACACATTATGGTCGTTTGTGTCCTATTGAAACTCCTGAAGGTCCGAACATTGGTTTGATCTCTTCTCTCTGCGTATTTGCAAAAATAAATCGTCTTGGTTTTATTGAAACACCTTATCGTACTGTTAATTCTGGAATAGTCGATTTAACAGAAGAGGGTATTAAGTATTATTCTGCTGAAGAAGAAGAGGAGTTGACTATTGCTCAGGCAAATGCTAAGGTTGGTAACAAAGGCGAGTTTTTGACTGCTAAAGTTAAAGCGCGTCATGATGGTGATTTCCCATTGGCAGACAAAGAGACTATTGACTTGATGGATGTTGCTCCTAACCAAATTGCGTCTGTAGCTGCTTCGTTGATTCCTTTCCTTGAGCATGATGATGCGAACCGTGCGTTGATGGGATCTAACATGATGCGTCAAGCTGTTCCGTTGTTGCGTCCACAAGCTCCAATTGTTGGTACTGGATTAGAGGGTAAGCTTATCCGCGACTCTCGTACACACATTGTTGCCGAAGGTACTGGTGTAGTGGAATATGTTGATGCTGATGAAATCGTTGTTCGTTATGATGTTAGTGAGGATGATCGTTTTATTAGTTTTGAAGGAGATACAAAACGTTATCGTTTAAGTAAATATCAGAAGTCAAACCAGAGTACAAGTATCGACTTAAAACCTCTTGTTCATAAAGGACAAACGGTTGTTGAAGGTGATATTCTTACAGATGGTTATTCAACTGAAAAAGGCGAATTGGCATTAGGTCGCAACTTGAAAGTGGCGTTTATGCCATGGAAAGGTTATAACTTTGAGGATGCTATAGTATTATCTGAAAGAGTTGTTCGTAATGATGTATTTACCTCTGTTCACATAGATGAGTACTCTCTCGAAGTTCGCGAAACAAAACGTGGAATGGAAGAGCTAACAAGCGATATTCCGAATGTTAGTGAAGAAGCAACTCGTGATTTGGATGAAAATGGTTTGATACGTATTGGTGCTCATGTTAAACCTGGAGATATTTTAATTGGTAAAATTACACCGAAAGGTGAAAGTGATCCAACTCCAGAAGAGAAACTTTTACGTGCAATTTTCGGTGAAAAGGCTGGTGATGTTAAAGATGCGTCTTTAAAAGCGAGTCCGTCATTAAATGGCGTTGTGATTGATAAAAAACTTTTCTCGAAAATTATTCGTGAGAAGAAATCTCGTTCGCAAGATAAACCATTGATCGAGAAAATTGAGAGTGATTTTATTCGTTCATCAGAAGAGTTGAAAATCCGTTTAGTAGACAAATTATTTGGATTAATAAACGGTAAAACGTCTCAAGGTGTTAAGGATTATTTAGGTGTAGATATTGTTGCAAAAGGAACAAAATTCACTCAAAAGATTCTTCAAGATATTGAGTATGTTCAGATTAACCCATTAAAATGGACAACGGATAAAGATAAGAACGACTTAATAAAGATGGTTATTCATAATTATCTTTATAAGCATAAAGAACTTGAAGCGAAAGAAAAGCGCGAGAAGTTTAATTTAACTATTGGTGATGAACTAGCAAATGGTGTTATTCAGCTTGCAAAAGTTTATATCGCTAAAAAGAGAAAAATCACGGTAGGTGATAAAATGGCGGGTCGACACGGTAACAAGGGTATTGTTTCTAAAATAGTAAGGGCTGAAGATATGCCTTTCCTTGAGGATGGAACTCCTGTTGATATTGTTTTGAATCCACTAGGTGTACCTTCGAGGATGAACCTTGGTCAGATTTATGAAACTGTTTTAGCTTGGGCTGGAAATGAATTAGGCGTTAAATTTGCAACCCCTATTTTTGATGGTGCAAGCTTAGATGAAATGAATGAATGGACCGATAGAGCAGGTGTACCTCGTTATGGGAAGACTTATCTTTACGATGGAGGAACAGGTGAGCGTTTCCATCAACCAGGTACAGTGGGCATTATCTATATGCTTAAGCTGGGTCACATGGTTGAGGACAAAATGCATGCTCGTTCAATAGGACCTTATTCGTTGATTACTCAACAGCCATTAGGTGGTAAGGCTCAGTTTGGAGGTCAGCGTTTTGGAGAGATGGAGGTTTGGGCACTAGAAGCTTTTGGTGCAGCAAATATTCTTCAAGAAATACTAACTGTGAAATCGGATGATGTTGTTGGACGTGCAAAAGCTTACGAGGCAATTGTAAAAGGAGATCCGCTTCCAGAGCCAGGAATACCTGAGTCACTTAATGTATTGTTACATGAGTTACGAGGTTTGGGTCTGAGCATGCGACTTGACTAACATAGTTTAGAGAGCATACCTCTTAAAGAGGTGTGCTCTTAAGTAGTTTTTGGTAATAATTATTTTTAGACATCTAAATATGGCATTCAGAAGAGATCAAAAAGTAAAGAGCAATTTTACAAAAATCTCTATTGGTCTTGCATCTCCGGAAGAGATACTTGAGCGATCAAGTGGAGAGGTGCTCAAACCCGAAACAATTAATTATAGAACTTATAAGCCTGAGCGCGATGGTCTTTTTTGCGAAAGAATCTTCGGCCCTGTAAAGGATTATGAGTGTCATTGCGGAAAGTACAAGCGTATCCGTTATCGCGGTATTGTTTGTGATCGATGCGGTGTGGAGGTTACTGAGAAGAAAGTGCGTCGTGAAAGAATGGGGCATATTTCTTTAACTGTGCCTATTGCACATATTTGGTATTTCAAGTCGCTTCCAAATAAAATTGGATACCTTCTTGGTTTGCCTGCAAAGAAATTGGATACTATCATCTATTATGAGAAATATGCAGTTATCAATGCAGGTCCTTTAGCTGGTGAACTTGGTGGTAAAGACTCTAAGAAGGAAGATGAAATTATCTTACTTTCTGAAGATGAATATTTAGACTGCTTAGAGAAATTGCCACGTGAGAACCAATTACTCGATGATAGCGATCCGAATAAATTTATCGCTAAAATGGGTGCAGATGCTCTTTTTATGCTTTTGTCTAATATTAATTTGAATGATTTATCAAACAAATTAAGATACAACGCATCAATTGAAGGATCGCAACAAAGAAAGAATGAAGCGTTGAAGCGTTTGCAAGTTGTTGAAGCTTTCAAAGGTTCTCAAGATGTGAATAATCCTGAGTGGATGATTATGAAGGTAATACCTGTAATTCCACCAGAACTTCGTCCTCTTGTGCCTTTAGATGGTGGTCGTTTTGCAACCTCAGATTTAAATGATTTATATCGTCGTGTTATTATTCGTAACAACCGTTTGAAGAGACTTATTGAGATAAAAGCTCCTGAGGTGATTCTTCGTAACGAGAAACGTATGTTGCAAGAATCGGTTGACTCATTGTTTGACAACAGTAGAAAATCTAATGCTGTTAAAACAGAAGCAAATCGTCCTCTTAAATCATTGAGTGATAGCTTAAAAGGTAAGCAGGGTCGTTTCCGTCAGAACTTATTGGGTAAACGTGTTGATTACTCGGCTCGTTCGGTAATTGTTGTTGGTCCAGAATTACAAATGCATGAGTGTGGTATTCCAAAGGATATGGCAGCAGAGCTTTATAAGCCATTTGTTATTCGTAAGTTGATTGAAAGAGGTATTGTTAAAACCGTTAAATCGGCTAAAAAGATAGTTGATCGTAAGGATCCCGTAGTTTGGGATATTTTGGAAAATGTGTTGAAGGGACATCCTGTTCTATTAAACCGTGCTCCAACTCTTCACCGTTTGGGTATTCAGTCGTTTCAACCGAAACTTATTGAAGGTAAAGCAATTCAGTTACATCCACTTTCTTGTGCGGCTTTCAACGCCGATTTTGATGGTGACCAAATGGCGGTGCATTTACCACTAGGTAATGCCGCGATATTAGAGGCGCAGATTTTAATGCTTGCATCTCAAAATATCTTGAACCCTGCCAATGGTGCTCCAATTACGGTTCCTTCTCAGGACATGGTGCTTGGTCTGTACTACATGACTAAGCCACGTAAAGGTGCAATAGGTGAAGGTTTGGTATTCTATTCTCCACAAGAGACAAAGATAGCTTATAACGAAAAACGTGTTGAATTACATGCTATTGTTAAAGTAAAGACAAACGATATTGACAGCGAAGGAACTATAATCACTCGCATGGTTGAATCGAGCGTAGGTAGAATATTATTCAATGAATTTGTTCCAAAAGAGGTTGGTTTTATTGATGAGCTTCTTACGAAAAAGGCATTGCGAGATATTATTGGTCGAATTCAAAAGGTATGCGGTACACCTCGTACTGCTGCGTTCTTGGATGATATCAAGAATTTAGGATTTAAAATGGCCTTTGAAGGCGGTCTATCGTTTAACTTATCGGATGTAATTATTCCTGAGGAGAAAGATGCGATTGTAAACCAAGGTTACAAAGATGTTGAAGGTGTTTGGGATAACTATAACAATGGTTTTATTACAAACAATGAAAGATATAATCAGATTATTGATGTTTGGACGCATGTTAACTCACGCTTAACCAACACCGTAATGCAACAGTTAAGTTCAGATAAACAAGGTTTTAACTCTGTTTATATGATGCTTGATTCAGGAGCAAGGGGTTCTAAAGAACAGATTCGTCAGCTTTCGGGTATGAGGGGTTTGATGGCAAAACCGCAAAAGTCTGGTGCAGAAGGAAGTCAGATTATTGAAAACCCTATCCTTTCGAATTTCAAGGAAGGTCTGTCGGTATTAGAGTACTTTATTTCTACTCACGGTGCTCGTAAAGGTTTGGCGGATACGGCGTTAAAAACGGCCGATGCGGGTTATTTGACTCGTCGTTTGGTGGATGTTTCTCAGGATGTTATCATCACAGAAGATGATTGCGGTACTTTGAGAGGTCTTATTGCTACTGAAATGAAAAACAACGAAGAGGTTGTTTCTACATTGTATGAGCGTATTCTTGGTAGAGTATCAGTACTTGATATTTTCCACCCAAATACAGGCGAATTAATTGTAGCTGGTGGCGATGAAATTACAGAGCGTGAGGCAAAAACTATCTCAGATTCGCCTATTGAAATGGTGGAAATTAGATCGGTTCTTACGTGTGAGTCTCTTAAAGGTGTTTGTGCGAAATGTTATGGACGTAACTTGGCAACAGGTAGAATGGTTCAAATTGGTGAAGCTGCAGGTGTTATTGCTGCTCAATCTATTGGAGAACCAGGTACTCAGCTTACACTACGTACTTTCCACGTGGGGGGTACTGCAGGTAACACTACGGCTAAAAACAATTTAACAGCGAAATACGATGGTATCATCGAAATGGAAGACTTACGTACAGTACCTTCTACTTCAGAGGATGGCAAAGAGATTGATATTGTAATTGGTCGTCAAGGCGAGATTCGTCTTTTGGATGCAAATACCAAAATGTCTATTTCAAATCAAGCTATTCCTCACGGTGCTCGTTTGTATGTTAAGAACGGCGCAACAATTACAAAAGGAACTCTTATTTGTGAATGGGATCCATATAACGCCTTGATTATTTCTGAGAAGGGCGGTAAAATTGCTTTTGATAACTTAATTGAAGGTTCGACC
>JAYVSA010000390.1:0-4209 GCA_043775765.1 Breznakibacter sp.
GTTCTGCCACCTTGCTATCGCCCTGAGCACTATCGGGTTGAAGTCCTACAAGGGCAATTCTATCGTTCCAATTTTTACTAAGTGCCATAATTTGATACCAATACGACGCCGCACTCCAATCGGACTCTACGCTGTATGGAATTGGGCTGTATTTGCCCTCTTGAATGGTAATGAGGTTTCCTTTCATCTCGCACTGAGCGCCAAACTCGCGCATAATTTTGAGGGTAAGGGCAATGTATGGTTTTGAAATGATTTCTCCAGTAAGTTCAATTTCGAGGCCGTTGGCAATGGTTGGACCTATCATTAAAAGTGCCGAAATATATTGGCTGCTAATATTACCAGGAAGGGTTAAGCGCTTGCCTTCGAGATTGCTGCCAAAGATGCGAAGCGGTGGAAAACCCTCAACCTCAGTGTATTCTATTTTGGCACCAAGTTCGGTAAGGGCATCAACTAATATTTTTATAGGGCGTTTCTTCATGCGCTCAGAACCCGTAAGAACCCATTCGCCAACAACTTTTGAAAGAAAAGCGGTAAGAAAACGCATGGAGGTACCCGCAGCACCAATATCGAAGTGGTTGGAATTAGAGTTCAGCACTTCGAGCATCACTTTGGTATCGTCACTTGGCGAGAGATTCTGAACCTCGTGAGCACTGTAGCTCAATGCGTTAATGATAAGAACGCGATTGCTAATGCTCTTAGATGATGGCAATTTAACGTTGAAACTTTTTAATTTATCGGGTGGTGATAATTTTATTTTTTTCATTGGATGCGCGTCTTAAACAATTTTTAAATAGTAGTCGAAAGCCATAAAAACTTCCTCTTTTGTGCAATTCTGATTTATCTGAATATCGCCAATCTTCTTGAGAAGCGTGAAGTTGATGACATCTCCTTCATTCTTTTTATCGTGTTTCATAAACTCATAAAGCGTTTCGTAATCGGCTTTGGTGAAATGGTACTCATCATACAAACATTCTACCATTTTACGCAACTCTTCAACCTCTTTAAAGGGAAATTTACATTTGATGTGTGAGAGGTAAAGTTCCACCACCATTCCAAAAGCTACGGCGTAACCGTGAAGTAAATCAACATCTTTGTGTAGGGCTTGCGACTCAAAGGCATGCCCTACGGTATGCCCTAAGTTGAGCGCCTTGCGGATGCCTTCCTCTTTAGGATCTTGTTGTACGAAGCGCTCTTTTATTTGTATCGATTCCCAAACCAGTTCGTTGATTTCGGCTAAATCTTGCGTGGGTTTATCGAAAGCCTCAATTTCGAAGTTGTAGATTTTAGTCCACGTTTTATCGCTGTCGATGAGGGCGTGCTTAATCATTTCGGCATAACCCGATTTAATATTATGGGTATCGAGTGTTCTAATGAATTCGATGTTAACTAAAACAGCGGTAGCATGTTGGAATGTGCCAATCTCGTTTTTTAAGCCGTTGAAATTGATGCCTGTTTTTCCACCCACGGATGCATCTACCATAGATAAAACGGTGGTTGGGATGTTGATAAAACGAATGCCTCTTTTAAAAGTTGATGCCGCAAAACCGCCCAAATCACATGGCATTCCGCCACCCAAATTGATGAGTATTGATTTACGATCAGCTCCATTATCGGCTAAAAATTGCCATACCGATGCCAGCGACTCAAGATCTTTGTGGTGATCGGTAGCTTTTATAAGATGGATGTGATTTTTAGGAATATCAATACAATCTTTTAAACGCGGGTAAACGTACTCAAAAGCTTGTTCATCTGATAGAATGAAGAGCTTTGTGTGTGAAAATGAGTTGAGTAACTCATTGATATCGGCTTTAAAATTATTCGACAGATAGACGTTAGACTCAGGCGAAACTAATTTCTGCATGTGATGGCGTTTTGTATAAATTTTGGCACAAAAGTACTCTTTTTTAAATTGTGCCTTCTATTCAGAAACAACCATTTGAGTATTTTGATGAAATTAAATTGTCATTTAATACCCTTTTTTAGTTGACAAATTCACTTTTTGCTCCATACTATAAGTTTTAAATAGATAAAATGGATGAATTAGAATATCAGATAGCTCTAACGATGGTTAATGGCATTGGTCCCGTTTTGGCTCGTAATCTTGTGGCATATGTGGGCAGTACGAAGCAGCTTTTTACCGAGAAGCAATCGGTTTTGGAGAAAATACCGGGTATTGGATATACTTTGGCTCAGTCCATACGAAGTAGTAAACATTTGGAGTTGGCAAAACGCGAGTGCGATTTTATAGCTAAAAACAACATCACACCTATCTATTTTACCAGTACCGATTATCCGCGGCGGCTCTCTCAATGCGATGATGCTCCCCTTCTTCTCTACAAAAAAGGGAATATTGATTTGAATACGGGTAAATTTTTAGGCATTGTAGGCACACGCAATATCACGTTTGAGGGAAAAAGCCATTGTGAGAAGATTGTGGCCTCTCTGGCTCGTAAATATCCAGAACTTATTGTTGTGAGTGGGTTGGCTTATGGGGTAGATATTGTGGCTCATAAAGTGGCTATTCAATCTGGCATCAACACCGTTGCTTGCTTGGGTCATGGGCTCGATAGGATTTATCCATACCTGCATTCAGGAACGGCCAAAGATATTGAGAGTCATGGCTGTTTGCTTACCGAACATGTAAGTGGCACCATGCCCGATAAACACAATTTTGTTAAGCGCAACCGTATTATTGCAGGTCTTTGTCAAGGTTTACTGGTGGTTGAGTCGGGCGAAAAGGGTGGTTCGCTCATTTCGGCTAAGTTGGCGGCCGATTATAACCGTGAAGTCATGGCTATTCCCGGAAGGCCGACAGATTTAATGTCGAAGGGGTGTAACGATTTGATAAAGGCCAATATTGCCTCCTTGGTGCATGATGAAATAGATATAGAGTTTCAACTGGGATGGGAAAGTGCTCATAAAACTCCAAAGCAACAACAGCTCGGTTTGTTTCCAACTTTTAAGAGTGATGACGAGCGGTTGGTTTATTCGGTTTTAGAGCAACATAAAGAGATTGATATCAATCAGTTATCGTTGGTTTGCAAATTACCTATTTATAAAATAACCTCACTACTTCTCTCTTTTGAGTTCGATGGCATTATAAAAACAGTGCCGGGAAATTGTGTGAGGTTTTTGGGGTAGGATAATTATTCCGAATAATTGAACCTAAATAAACAACCAATCCGAAAAAGAATAATCGTCAAATAGTTCTTCTGGAATTCTTAAATCTTTAAATCCAAAAAATCCCATTATAAGACACTTATAAATAGTCGAAATAACATATCTTTGCACAAATTTTGTCTGCCCTGTTGATGCAAGAAGTGCCAACAGGGTTTAATTTGCTAATCAGAACATTACACTAAAAATAGAGATGAAGAACATTCGTAATTTTTGTATCATTGCTCATATCGACCACGGTAAAAGTACACTTGCCGATCGCCTATTGGAGTTTACCCATACCGTAGAAGGTAAGGATTTACAGGCTCAAGTGCTCGACAATATGGATATTGAGCGTGAACGTGGTATTACTATTAAGAGTCATGCCATTCAAATGGACTTCGAGTATGGCGGTGAGAAATATGTTCTAAATCTTATTGATACTCCAGGGCACGTAGATTTCTCATACGAAGTTTCTCGCTCTATTGCAGCTTGTGAAGGGGCACTTTTAATAGTAGATGCTACGCAGGGTATTCAGGCGCAAACTATCTCAAATCTATATCAAGCCATTAATCACGATTTGACCATTATCCCGATCCTCAACAAAATGGATTTGGCCAACGCAATGCCAGAAGAGGTTGAAGATCAAATAATTGATCTCGTAGGATGTGATCGTTCCGAAATCATTCATGCCAGTGGAAAAACAGGTATGGGGATTGATGCTATTTTAGAGGCCATTATCAAACGTGTTCCTGCTCCAAAAGGTGATGTAGATGGCCCGCTTCAATGTTTGATTTTCGATAGTGTTTTTAACTCGTTTAGAGGAATTATTGCTTATTTCAAAGTGGTAAATGGCCAAATAGCAAAAGGCGATTTAGTAAAGTTTTTTGCAACCGAAAAGGAGTATTTTGCCGATGAGGTGGGTGTCCTTCGTTTAGATATGGAGCCGCGTGCAGTATTAAAAACTGGCGATGTAGGATATATTATTTCTGGTATTAAAGCCAGTAAAGAGGTAAAAGTGGGTGATACCATTACACATGTAAAACGCCCTTG
>JAYVSA010000391.1:0-3443 GCA_043775765.1 Breznakibacter sp.
TTCCGTCGCTTTTAACATCGGCAGTAGCAGAAGTTAGATTGTCGGCTTCGGTGGTAATTTCTCTTTTTATCTCATCCGTAGCTCGTTTAAACTCATTTATACCCTTGCCCAATCCGCGAGCAATCTCAGGTATTTTATCAGATCCAAAGAGCAATAGAATTACGAATACAATTACCAGTAATTCGCCACCTCCAACATCCATAACGTTATTATTAAGTAATGATTTGTGTACTCCTCAAAGATAGAAATTAGTTTACACAACACTCTATATCTCTATAAAAACAAAAAGCCCCTTGAATCACATTCAAAGGGCTTTTCATATTATTTATAACAAATTATTTTGTCAATGGTTTTGAAATCGCTTTCTTTTCGCTCCATTTAGCAACGCTCAACGCTATAGGTGTTGCAATTGCAATAGAAGAATATGTTCCAATGAACACACCAATAATAATTGCAAATACAAAGCCTTTCAATACAGCACCACCAAATAAGAAGATTACCACAACCACAAGAAGTACAGTCATTGATGTGTTCAATGTTCTACCAAGAGTGATGTTAATAGCGTGGTTCGCCACATCGTAACGGTCACGTTTTGGGTAAAGAATAAGGTTCTCACGAATACGGTCAAATACAATCACTGTATCGTGAGTTGAGTAACCAATTACGGTAAGAATGGCTGCAATAAAACCTTGGTCAACTTCTAAAGAGAATGGCACAAAGGCATGTAATAAAGCAAACGCACCAATTACAATTATCGCATCGTGTAACAATGCCACAATAGCACCTAAGCTAAATTGCCAGCTCTTGAAACGGATGAAGATGTATACAAAGATTACCAAGATGGAGTAGAATACTGCCAAGAAAGCCTTACGTGTAATGTCTGACGCAATGGTTGGACCTACTTTTTGTGAACTCATTTGGTAATCGTCAATAAAGGTGTCTTTTGATGTACCTGCAGGCAAATATTTTTTGATACCAGTATAGAGAATATCTTCCATTCTGTTTTCAGCCGCTGAATCAGCTTCAGAAACCATGAAGTTTGTTGCTACACGAATTTGATTCTCTGCACCAAATGTTTTTACCTCACATGTTGAGTTGGTAAATACGGCTGCTAAATCAGCTTGAATAGCCGACGAAGAGACTGGTTTCTCAAACTTAATAACATAAGTTCTACCACCTGTAAAGTCAATACCTAATTTTAATCCCTGTGTGAATAATGCACCCACAGCAACTAGAGAGAGTATAATAGAGAATATATAATATGATTTTCTCTTTTTTAAGAACTGAATATCAACATCTTTGAATAAGTTGCGTGTAAAACGTGTGTCAAACTTCCAGCTAATTTCTTTAGTCATCAACCATTCAAAAATGATACGGGTGATGAAAATTGCAGTAAAGAAAGATGTTACAATACCAATCATCAAGGTAGTAGCAAAACCTTGAACTGGACCTGTACCAAACGAGAATAAGATGAAACCTGTTAAGAAAGTGGTTGCATTCGAGTCAATAATGGCTGAATAGGCGTGGTGATAACCATCGGTAATTGCTAATTTGATGTTCTTGCCAGCTTTTAACTCTTCACGAATACGTTCGTAAATCAATACGTTTGCATCCACCGACATACCAATGGTTAAGATGATACCCGTAATACCAGGAAGTGTTAATACAGCACCAAACGATGCTAATACACCCATGATGAAGAATAAGTTTAAAATCAAGGCGAAATCGGCAATTGCACCTGCTTTCCATCCATAATAGAACATCATGTAAAGAAGGATGATTACGAAAGCCCATAAGAATGAGTTCAAACCGTCTGTTACCGCTTGTGCACCTAAAGAAGGTCCTACAACGATATCTTCAATAATACGAGCAGGAGCAGGTAATTTACCTGATTTTAGGATGTTTGCTAAATCTTTTGCCTCTTCAGGGGTAAAGTTTCCAGAAATTGAACTACGTCCACCAGAAATCTTGTCATTTACATTTGGTGCACTGTACACCATTCCGTCTAGAACAATAGCAATTTGACGACCAATGTTTGCGCCCGTTAAGCGAGCCCATGTGCTTGCACCAACATTGTTCATGGCCATATCTATTTCATAACCGCCTTTTTGGCCTGTTGCTGCGCGAGCGCTGGTAACAACATCACCTTCAAGAGGAGCTCTGCCGTCTGGTCTAGATGATCTGATAGCATAAAGTTCGAATAAACTCTCTTTATCATCAATCTTTTGATTACTCCAGTATTTCATTTCACTTTGTGGAATCGCTTTCACGGCCCAGTAGAAACGAATATCATTAGGAAAAACCTCTTTGATTTGTACTTTAGATAGTAATGCATTTACTTTAGAAGTGTCTTTTGACAAAGCAACACCTACAATAGAGCCCGATTGACGTGGATTTGGTTGTAAATAGGTAAACAATGAAGTGGCCGAAGTTTTTGAAACATCTGTTTTAACGGCACCGTCAATATCTTTCAATAATTTAAGACCATTGTCGCTTGTAGTAGTGGTAGTTTTTACAGCAAGTGTATCAACTGCTTTAGATGCAACAGCAAGTTCTTTAGATTTTGCATCGGCATTCATTAAGTTTTGTGCAAACTCAGGAAAATCGTATGTTTCCCAGAACTCAAGACTTGCAGTTCCTTGCAAAAGCTTACGAACACGTTTTGGATCTACAACACCAGGAAGTTCAATTAAAACACGACCTGTTTTTTCAAGTTTTTGAATATTCGGTTGTGTTACACCAAAACGGTCAATTCTTGTACGAAGGATATTAAACGCATTGTCAATTGCACCTTGAGTTTCATCGCCAATAACCTTTAATACTTGCGCATTGGTAGAATTTAAATTGATCTTATCTTTTAATTCAATAGTATTGAATATTACAGCTAAACGAGCACCTTCGTCTATTGAAGAGAATGCATCACCAAAAAGAGTAATGAAATCTTTACCTGTTTTCTTCTCCTTTTCAATTGCAATAACCATTGCTTTATTAAAGGTTTCATCGGTGCTATGGTTCGATAACGCATAAACGATATCAGCAACACGAACCTCTAACGTTAAGTTCATACCTCCTTTAAGGTCGAGCCCAAAGTTAATCTCACGATCTTTACACTCTTTATAAGTGTATGGGCGTAGGCCAAAAGCAAAGTTGTAAACGGTTTTGTTGGCCATTGAATCCAAATAGTTGAACTCCTTTACAGGGTCTACTAGGTTGTTTTTGGTGGCAAACGCTTTTGCATCGTTCTCAACCGATCGTGTCTTAAATGTAAATGATAATTGATATAAGCTCACTAATGCCAGCAAAATAGCAAAAAGTCTTATAGCTCCCTTGTTCTGCATTTCTCTATACTTTATTGATTATTTTAAAATTACTCGTTTTTATGAAATCCCGCAAATATACCTTTTTTTTGTTAATCCAATCACGCACAAATTAGATTCTCAAAA
>JAYVSA010000392.1:0-1739 GCA_043775765.1 Breznakibacter sp.
GTACCAGCGCCTAGAATAACAATTTCTGTTGGTGAAATGCCTGTAATACCCCCAAAAAGAACGCCCTTTCCATTGTGTGCAACACTCAAATATTCAGAAGCAACCATTATGGCAACATAGCCTTCGATCTCGCTCATAACCCTCAAAATTGGAAAATTGCCCATTCCATCTTGAAGTGCTTCGTACCCAATGGCGCAAACTTTCTTATCCATCAGTTTGCGCAGAAGTTCTTTCGATTGCGAATGAACATCCATTTGTGAGATAAGAAGCTGGTCGGGGCGAAAAAGATTGATCTCCTCTTCCGAGGGTGCCATTACTTTAAGAATAATGTCGGCTTGATAAACATCTTCAATGGATTTTACAATTTGAGCACCAGCTTCGGAATAATCGAAATCGTTGTAATTAGCATTAATAGAAGCTCCTTGTTGTATAAATACAGCATGGCCAGCTTGTGTAATGAGTTCAACTCCTTGCGGGGTAAGTGGAATACGGTATTCATCGTCGCACTTCTCTTTAGGAATACCAATAACTAAACGTCTTTTTTGAGAATCAACTTCGAGCATCTCTTCGCGCGGTAACAACCCACTTTTTGAAAAGGCATAAGGGACACGATGGAGTTCAGATTGAGACATTTTATTCAAATTAAAGAGTAATTTTTCACCACACATCTTAGTAAAAAGAGGCGTGCTGAAATTACATTTTTTTTGGAGATGTTATTCAAATAAATTGTTAAAATTTATCCAATCAACACTTCTCGCCTCTCTTCTTCCAATAAATTAATGGTTATTTTAAGGGTCTCTGGAGGTAATAAAGGCTCTATATTTTCGGGCCATTCTATCAAACAAAGGTTGCCCGAATAGAAATATTCATCGCAGCCCATGTCAAAGGCTTCGGAAAGATCGTTTATTCTGTAAAAGTCGAAATGGTAAATTGTTTGGCCACTCTCTGTCAGATACTCATTTACAAGAGAAAAGGTGGGACTATTAACAACTTCCGTTACTCCGAGTTCGGCGCAAATATCTTTTATCAGGGTCGTTTTTCCAACTCCCATAGCTCCATAAAAAGCAATTATTTTATAGTTATCCGCTAGTGGCACAAACTCCTTGGCTACTTGGCGTACCTCGGGTAAGGAGGAGAAATGAAACTTAGCTATCATCTATTTTTTCGGTTCTAAAATAATGAATGGAATGATCATCTCCTCAAGTGAGACACCACCATGCTGAAACGAATCTTTGTAATAGCTCACGTAATGGTTGTAATTATTGGGATATGCAAAGAAATCGTTGTTGTTGGCAAAAATGTAGGTGGATGACAAATTGCTTTTTGGAAGCATTGCTTTTTCGGGTGCTTTTATCTCAAAAACCTCTTTCGCATTGTAGTTCAATGTTTTGCCTTGCTTGTAGCGCAAATTGGTGGTTATGTTTCTATCGCCAATAACTTTTATCGGATTATCGACCTTAATGGCGCCATGATCGGTGGTTATGATGACTTTAACATTTTCTCGCTCCAACTTTTGAAGCAGATCATTGAGATGTGAATGTTTAAACCAACTCAGCGTTAATGACCTATAAGCCGCCTCATCACTAGCCAGCTCCTTTATCATTTTAGATTCGGTGCGAGCGTGAGAAAGCATATCGACAAAATTAAACACTACAACCGATAACTGATTGTTTAACAAGTTCTTGTAGTTCTCAACGAGTCGTTTTCCAAAATCGTTTTCCATTACTTTATAGTACTCA
>JAYVSA010000393.1:0-5095 GCA_043775765.1 Breznakibacter sp.
TTGCAGTTGCTCGTTGAGTTGTTTGGTTGCTTCTTTTGTTTTGCAGAAGATAACGCCTCTATTAGCCCCTTGTCCGTTAAGAAAATGTAGCAAGAATGGGAATTTCTCTGCTTCGGTACAAACTAAATATTGGTGAGTAATATCTTTATTACTTCTTGTTTTGTGCATCACCTCAACCTTTATAGCTTTTGGCGATAAATATTTAGCAATGATAGCCTTTATATCATCTGGCATAGTAGCTGAAAAGAGCCACGTTTTAGCACCGTTCTTATTGGTGAGTTTCAATATTTTGTCTAAGTCTTTCTTAAATCCTAACGATAACATCTCATCTGCCTCATCTAGTACGACTTTAGCAATGTTTTCGAGAGAAATCACACCTTTTTCAACCAGTTCGAGTAAACGACCAGGAGTGGCAACTAAAATATGTGTTGTACGTCGTAGTCGTGCAGTTTGCAAATCTATGTTCTCGCCACCATAAACGGCCTCCACAAAAATCTTGTCGGAGTATTTGGTGTAATGAAAAAGTTGTTTGGCAATTTGTTGTCCCAACTCACGAGTTGGACAAAGGATAAGTGCCTGTATTTTAGGTATTTTATGATTAACAAAGTTCAATAATGGTAATCCAAAAGCGGCTGTTTTTCCAGTACCAGTGGGTGCCTGACCAATAAAATCGTTTCCTAAACTAATAAGATATGGAATTGACTTCTCTTGTATTTCGGTAGGAACTACTATCTTTTTATCGGCCAGCGCCTTTACAAAATTGGGAGCAATGCCCAAATCGCTAAAATTCTTCAATGTAATTTATTTATTGATAATGGTTAAATATTACCCTCATGTAAATCCCAAATAGGAAAACACAACTCGTAATCATTCCAAATAACATCACCGTACTCTATTTTGTATTTTTGGAATAATGATTTATCAAGATATTTCTTTGACATTGGGTTTTGTGCTTTTGATAGGAATCCATAAAAGTCAACTACCCTATTCGTCTTGTCTGAGAAATGGAAATCTACTTTATAATCTCCTAGATATTCAGCTTTTATAATTGAAATAACCATGATCATTTTATTTTTTTTGTTATCTTTTCTGGTGACACTTCGATGTTATAAACAAAAAAATCAATCCATTTCCGAACAATATCATCACGATATAATTCCACAATTTTCTTGAATCTCTTTAAATTCGTATTGTCGAGTGGCTCCTTTCCAGTAACATCGCGAATGATGATCTCGATAAACTTGCCATTTATAAAAATAATTTCAGCTTTACTCTCTTTATCTTGGAATCGTCCATGAACATGTATTGGCTCATGTTCATTTGAGTAGAACAAAAATATAAGTCCAAAATATTCATAAAGCTTGGGCATACCTACTCTTAATTAACAACTTGGGATTTTATATGATTTGGTTTCTGGTAGTTGTAGATCAGTAAAATTAAAATAAAAGGGAGATTAATCCCTTTTATTAGCTGCTTTCTCTTTTTTTGCTGCTCTTTTTTCTTTTAGAGACTTCTCAGGCTCTTTTTTCGCCTCTTTCGTAGGTGATTTCTCTTTTGCCATTTTCTTAAGATTTTAAGATTTATGTAGTTCAAAGATAGCAATTGTATCTTAATTTCCCAATATTACCAATCAATAGGAAAGTAATCTTTTAAGAACTGTCCGCACCAGTGTTTTCCACTGTTTATTCCATCAAAAAATGGATCACAAACACGAGCGGCACCATCTACAATGTCGAGTGGTGGCTGAAAGTCGTGCACTTCCTCCTTATATTGAGAGAGTTGCGCAGGGTCTTCATCTGTAACCCAACCAGTATCCACCGCATTCATATAAATTCCATCTTTTGCAAAATCGCTTGCGCTAGTGTGCGTCATCATATTCAAAGCAGCCTTAGCCATATTGGTATGTGGATGTCTATCTTCTTTTCGGAAACGGAAGAATTTGCCCTCAATGGCCGATACGTTTACAATGTGCTTTTTGCCTGTAAAGTCTTTTCTCATCAACCCTATAAGCTTGTTAATGAGCACAAAGGGTGCAATAGCGTTTACGAGCTGGACTTCTATGAGCTCGGGAGTTTGCACTTCTCCAAGCCTTAAACGCCAGCTGTTGGTGGTTCTAAGATCCACTTGTTGTAAGTCGGCATCGAGTTTTCCCTCGGGAAAGACCTCTTCGGCCACTATTGAATTGTCGAAGCTGTACGGTATTTGCGAAAGTTGAGCAGAGGCACGAATGCCAATACCTGTATTGTTGCCATGCCAAGCCACTGGCAAGTTACGAGCCTGTTCACTAGTAATATGGTCGAAACCTTGAAGCTGATTGATGCATTTGAAATGTCCTTTGAGCAGATGTTGCGCCTTTACGTCGAGTTGCTCAAAAGGCTTTGTCTCATTTTCCATAAGGTGGCCGTAAAAACCTGACGGACGACGAACGGTTTGAGCGGCGTTGTTAATTATAATATCGAGACGTTTGAAGTTTTGCTCAATGTACGTTGCAAAGATTTCAACACTCGGAATGTGGCGTAGGTCGAGGCCATAAACTTGGAGTCGGTCTTTCCAAATTTCATAATCGGGTTCAGCGCTAAAGCGAATGGCCGAATCGACCGGAAAACGAGTTGTTGCAATAACCGTAGCACCCGAACGAAGCATCAAGAGGGTTGCCTGATAACCGATTTTTAATCGTGAGCCCGTGATTATAACCACCTGACCATCCATTGGTGCCGTTTGAAAGCGTTTGGCGTAGTTGTAATCGCCACACTTTTTGCACATGCAGTCGTAAAAATGGTGCAACGTGGTATATTCATCTTTACACACATAACAGTTACGGGGCGAGCTGAGTACATTTTCTGCTTTAGAGATAATTGTTTCAGACTCTTCCTGCGAAGGAGCAATGAATATTCTGGCCTCGCGTGCCGAGCGAATACCAGTGAGGGCACGCGCTTTTTTGTCGTCAACGAGGAGTAATTTCTTTTCAGTTTTTACTTTCGCTTTTTTGCGTTCGCGCATCTCCTTTTTATCGGGATGCGATAATTTACCCGCCAATGTAAGTACCTCAATGCGTTGTGTTTCGGACAAATGATATAATTGCCCTGGATTTTCGACAAAGAGTTTGAGCATCTCAAGAGTTTGCTCAAGCTGAGATTGGTCGAAACTTTGATCTATGTTGTTGTTTTCCATGCTTTTAAAAAAGAGTGCAAAGGTAATAATATTTTTTGAATTGTAATAAATTGCCCTAAGTAGCCAAATAGGGTAAATGCTTTAAAAATTTCTGGATTTCAAATAGAGGCCTAGGACGACGTTTTGCAACAGGTGAGGGATTGCCACGAAAAGCCCGCAAGTGGCCTTTGTGGAACTTGTTGGAACAATGGACACGCGGACTTGGAGTTAAAGCCCGACAGCAAGCGCAAAGTACTCATGGATTGGTTGCTAAAGCCAGAAACTAAAAAGTAACTTGAGATGCGCTTGGTGGCACCCCAATAAAATTAAATTTTCTCTTTCGAAAGAAGCTTTATAGCGCTGATTTCCATTGTTTTATCTACGGATTTGCACATATCGTAAATGGTGAGTAGGGCAACGGAAACACCTGTGAGTGCTTCCATCTCGACACCTGTTTGGCCACCACATTTTACCTCGCAAGTAGCTGATATTCCGTTTACTTCAACGATGCATTCGACTTTAACCTTGGTGAGCAGTAAGGTATGGCAGAGGGGGATGAGATCGGCGGTGCGCTTGGCCGCCTGAACGCCAGCAATTTCGGCAACAGTGAGGACATCGCCCTTTTTATTTTTATTGTCTACAACCTGATTTAATGCTTCCTGAGAAAGAGTAATAAAACCCCTCGCTTTGGCTATACGTTGCTGAAAAGGCTTATCGCCCACATCGACCATGCGGGCATTGCCTTGTTCGTCGATGTGGGAGAGTTTTTGAGCCATTGATCTTATTTTATGAGTGTTATGTTTTTAAATGTTGCTGCATCGACCACTTCGGTAAGATCGCCATCGTAAGAAATTTCAACGGAGTCGCCAAGTGAAGTAAGTGGTAATGAGGATGATAGCTGAGATGAGCCGATAAAAATAGCTTTCGCATCTTTTATTTTGAAGTAGTAGTAGCTGTTGCCATTTTTAATATCGGCACTAAAGCGAGTTACCACACTTTTGGCTATATTTTTAACGGCTACTTTGGTGGCGTCAATTTTGTTACCCGATTGATTATAAGCACTTTTGAATGACGAAAGTGTTTCGCGAAGGTTGTTGCCTACCCCAACAATAGTGTAATCTTGAACAGCCACCATAGCATACATTTTAACCAATCCGCCACGGTCTTTGAGCGTCATAACGTAGGTTGGAATGCCGTTGATGTTATACGGAATGGGCGCTGAGGCCACAAAACCTTTCTCTTGCACCTTGCCCACAGCCGAGGCTTGAGCGGCAAATTCGGTAGCGCCACTTTGATGGTACCAAATGGCCTCTTTGGTGCGGGTATCTACAAGAACAAAACCAACTGTGGCTTCATCGGCTCCAACAGATGTGAGGCCTGTGTACCAGTAAGCTCGGTTATCTTCGCCATATACAAGTGCCACATTTTCAGTAATTTGAAGCTTTTCTTGGTTCGAGAAGTTCCAATAACCTTTTACGTATTCGCCCCAGTAGTTGAGCTGTTTTTCAACAAAATCGCTCGGCTGAATGCGGTCGATCCAAAGAGGTGCATCGGCAATGGAATATTGCGTAATATTACCAGATGCGGCATTTACAACCACTACGCCCACTGCATCATCGCCACTAAAACCAATGCGTTTTTTGAAAAGAGTAATAACCCAGAAAGGCTCACCATTGTCGTCTATTTCGAAAGTAAAATCTGCCAATCCTTTGGTCATATAACCATTGAAATAGATGTATCTCTCAAGGTTTTGCATTAAAAAAGCTTCTGGCTGATATTTTATTCTAACATCCTTACCATTAATACTTTGCACCAATTTAACGTCGCGTTCATTGGTGGCCGAAACCATAACGTACCCATTGGCACCATTGAGGTTATTGAGCCATTTGAAGAACCCAGAGTGCAAAAGTGGCGCCACCCAATAAAGTTCGTTATTGACGCGTTG